>NZ_DATNPA010000283.1:0-26869 GCF_036703385.1 Allocoleopsis sp.
GAAACGTTTTCCCATACCATAATAAGTGTGGGTCCGCTTCCCACTCGCTGGGAAAACAACTTGAATGGAAACGCGCGGTCCATGCCGCGTTGACCAACTGCTCTTCCCACTCGCTGGGAAAACAACTTGAATGGAAACCACCGGGCCGCCATTGCTAGCAGGAGTGACAGTACTTCCCACTCGCTGGGAAAACAACTTGAATGGAAACGGGAACCAAGAGGTTACCGACTAAAACGAAAGAAGCTTCCCACTCGCTGGGAAAACAACTTGAATGGAAACAAGAATTAAAAGGTCGCTACACATCAAGCGCAGCACGTCGCGACACGACTTCCCACTCGCTGGGAAAACAACTTGAATGGAAACTTCTGACCAGCCGTAAGCGGCGTGGTAGAACAGCTTCCCACTCGCTGGGAAAACTCATTCAGTAAACTAAACGAATCCCTCGGCACCACCGGGGGTTAATTATTAGAAACGAGGGGCGAACCAAAATTACTCCTCCACAAGCTGGAGAGTTTGGATGCTTTTGTGATGGTGTTTCCGTAAGTTCTAGTAAACGCGATTAGCCAAAAGCTCACGCAGACCTAACGGGAGCATATCAGCCCTCACCCTAAATCCCTCTCCCACGGGGAGAGGGACTTTGAACCCGCATTCCGCACCCTCGACTGGCACAAGACCCTCGAAGACTCGCTAACGCTTCGCTATCGGTTTTTACGCAATTGGGAATTGAAAATTAGTAGCCTATACTACATACACTACGTAAAAAACTCTTTCGATTACCCATTACCTATTACCCATTACCATGCATTACGTAGTGTGACACTTCAACTCAGAAAACCTAACGCAGCAGCGCACTCCAAGTTGTGGGGCCAACAACACCATCGGGTGCAATATTGAACTTTTGTTGAGCGGCTTTAACAGCAGTTTGAGTGGCTTCCCCAAAGACCCCATCGACGGTGGCTTTTAGAAATCCGAGAGTTTTGAGACGCTCTTGTAACTGGACTACGGCGGGGCCTTGCATACCCTGCTTGAGCACTGGCAAAGTAACCACGGCGGCCTGAGAACTGGTTGAGGTGGAGGAGTTGGCAGGGATTGAGGCAGGGCGATTGGAATTTGGGAGGTTTCCTGAACGGGCTACTGCTGGCTTTTCGGGAGCTGGCCTGTTAACGCGATCGCTAGTATTGGTAGATTGAACGATAGTAGGAACCGGGAAAGACGAGGCTGGGTTATTGGACGAGGTTGGTGCACTCCTTACTGGCGCTGGGTTATTAGACGAGGGCGGCAAAGTCCTTACCGGAGCTGGGTTGTTGGACAAAGTCGGTGAAGTCCTCACCACTGAAGTCGTGGTTGGGAACAGACGATTCCAAGTGGCGGGGCCTGTGATTCCGTCAGGAGTCAAACCGGCAGCTTGCTGGAACTGAGAAACTGCGATCGCAGTACTTTCTTGATAGACGCCATCCACAACATCTTTGTAGTACCCTAAAAGTTTCAGCGCCGCCTGGAGTTCAGACACCGCCGACCCCTCGCTACCGAGCTTGAGAATCGGTCGGTTGATGGATGTATCAGCAATCAGCTGAGCAATAGTTTGAGCGGTTGATAAGTCGCCACTGGCCTCAGCTGGCACGTTTTCCAAACCAATCATCAGTAAACTGAGTGTGCTGCTGTAAATCATCCAGCGGCGAACACCTTCAGCGTTAGGTACACCTAACGTTAGGTTTTTAGCCATCGCACTCACTCCTCATACCAATCCTTAGCACACAAAGGGTTATCGGTGGATTTTGGAGTTATAGTGCCCTATTCTCTTTAAGCCTGTCAAGAGCAAGAGGTCTTTTGATTTAAAAGGGGCTTCATCCCTTCCCTGACTCCTTTCAGTCATGGGCAGAGGACGAAGACTTCTTTCTGCCTGCTGCCTTCTGTCCTCTGCCTTTCTGGGTGGCTATATCGGTGTTGCCAATGGATTGATTGCCTCAGCGGGTCCGACCAGTGACACATAAGGTTCCGTAAAGTAACGGCTCGCTACAGTTTGAGCCATTTCGGGCGTAACACTGATAACATCTTGCTGAAACTGAGTATCAAACTCAATTCCTAAACCTAAAGTCTCGTACCAGCCATAGACTTGGGCAAGCTGTGCATTGGTCTGTTTACCGAGTGCATACTGACCGAGGAGTTTATTTTTGGCAGCCTGGAGTTCCTCAATACTCAGCTGTGTTGAGCAAAGGCGTTCTACTTCTTTTTCAAGACCAACGAGCGCGGTTTCGGTATTATCGGGTGCTGTGCCCATGTAGACTACGAATGTGGAGGCTGACTTGCGGGTGGGATAAAAGGCTGAGACATCATAAGCTAAACCTCGTTTCTCCCGTAGCTCAACAAATAAGCGGCTGGAAAGACCATTCCCCAAGTAGGTATTGATCAGTTTCAGAGTGGTGTAGTCGTCATGGTGTAAGGGTGAGGCAAGATAGCCCAGCATCACGATAGACTGCTGCGTCTCTTGGGGCGTCATGACTTGGCAGGGCTGGGATGTGACTAAGGGTAACTGTTGGGTCAGCAGGGGCGCTTCAGGCGGCTGCCAACCCCCAAATACTCGCTCAACCTGTGCCACTGCCTCTTCAGGGGTTACCCGACCGACGACGCTAATCACCATATTGTCGGGGCGGAAATGGGTCTGATGAAACAGTTCTAAGTCAGAACGGTTCAGTTGAGATACAGTGGCTTCTGTCCCCAGAATGGAGAGAGCATAGGGATGGTCGCGATACATCGCCTGCCGCAATTGGTCAAAAGCGATCGTGAAGGGCTGCTCTTTTTGAGAGCGAATGTCCTGAATCGTGAGGTGCTGTTCGAGTTCTACTTCCTCTTCTGGGAAACTGGGGTGTAGCAATATTTGTCCCGCTAGCTGTAACATCTCAGGCCAGTCGGTGGAGACCGTTTTGAGGGAGAGTAAAAAGTAATCAGTTGCTGTATCGGCACTGAGATTAGCTCCCACTGACTCGATCCGTTCGGCAATGTCTATAGCTGAGAGTTGATCTGTCCCTTTGGTAATCACGGTTGACAGCAGGTGAGATAGCCCTGCTTTTTCTTTAGGCTCCCACTGACTACCCGCTCGAATAAACAGGCGTGTAGCAATAATATCTGCGGCTGAATTTTCGATCGCGAGTACAACGATACCGTTATCGAGAACCGTGCGATGAATCAGCGGTTGTTGGGGTAAAAAGGTCGCAGTTTGAGGCATTGGATGTTTGGTCAGGGGTTGAAGGTCGAAAGTTAGAAGACTGGAGGGTTGAAGAGGAAAAACAATTTTGACTCCTATCTGAAGCTTAGAGCCTTCAACTTTCAACTTTCAACTTTCAGCAATGCGTCTCCTCTGCTGTCATGGGTTTTACAACCGTAACGGCGTAGTGATAAGGAGAAAGATATTGCTGTGCCAAGTGCATTAAGTCAGATGGCTTAAACCGTTGAATCTGATTGGGATAAGTGACGGCAATATCAGCTGTAGCAATGGTGTTGTAGTACCCATAAAGACCCGCTAGCTGGCTTGCCGTTTCTGTGGAAAAGGTATAGTCATTACAGAGCAAACGCTGACAGCGGCTGAGTTCTCGTTGTGAGATGGGTACGTTCTGCAATTGGAAAAGGCGATCGCAAATCAGCTCTTCGACTTGTTCCAAATATTGTGGCTCTAAGCAGGCACTAATGGTAAACAAACTCGAATCCCGTTGCAGTGAGAAATTACTCCCAATGCTCAATACTAATCGCTGCTCTTCCCGCAACTCTCGCACCAAGCGAGAAGAGCGTCCATCGGCGAGGAGTACAGAGAGTAAATCTAAGCCATAAGCATCCCGCAATTGTTCTACACTCGGTCCCACCCATGCCATCAACAAACGAGCCTGCTCTAGGCGCGGCAAATACACCTCCTGACGACGAACTCCTGTAATGGGAGGTTCTGCCTGCGCTTCAAATAGCGGATACTCAATGGGGGTCGGAAAGTCCTGAAACGACTGATTGATTACATTCAATGCCGATTCTTGGTCAACCCCGCCGACTATCACGACTGTCATATTTTCGGGTTGGTAGTGAGTGGAGTGAAAACAGCGCATCTGATCAGGTGAGTTCATCATCAGATGTTCTTCGGTTCCTAGAACCGAGCGTCCGTAGGGATGACGCTGATAAACGCTTTCACTCAAAGCCTGAAATCCTAGCCAATCAGGATTGTCGTAGCAGGCATGAATTTCTTCCAAGACTACATCCCGTTCCCGGACAAATTCCTCTTCACTGATGGCTGGGTGCAAGAGCAAGTCTGCCAAAGGAGGTAAGGTATCTTCTAAGTACTGAGCCGCTGTGGTGATAAAAAAGTGAGCATAATCATGGCTCGTGGCGGCATTGGAGATTCCACCGCGACTTTCAATCACAGCGTCAAACACACCAGGCGCTAGCCGTTCGCTTCCTTTAAAGATCATGTGTTCCAGGAAGTGAGCCATACCAGACCAATGGTCGGGTTCTGTACTGGCACCCGCTCGTACCCACACATCGACGACCACGACAGGTGTCGCTGGGATGTGTTGATAGATAACGGTCAGTCCATTCGCCAGCCTGAAGACATCAGCAGGAAATTTTGAAGCAACCAGCGGCTCAGTTAACAATTTTTCTAATCTCAACTATCTCGGTAATTTTAATTAGTTTATAGTAATGCTTCATCAATTCAGAAGTTGAAATGTCGTGATATGTAGACAAAATCTAGGATACTCATCGGCAATAGAGTCGCTACAATGGCTGACATCTCTTCCTACAAAAAAACCCCCAGTCTCTCAGGACAGGAGGATTTGATGGATTACAGATTCCCCAAAACGCCGTCTTACCTCAGTTTATGACCTGGATAACCAGGGGGGTACCGTGGGTATCTCGTTTAAAGTTTCCGGGTACATGCCCGGTCTACTGCCACAAGATGACTTGGTTCCCTTTTTCATAAAGTCAAGATCAAAAAACACTATTGGCAGTCACCAACGTTCCAGTAAAATCCGTAACTTTATCCATTCTAACCATTTCTTCCAGAATGACCACCCTTGACATGTTGCTACTAACTAGCTCTGGCTAACGCTCAAGCCAAGCGATCGCGCTCTACCTGAGTGTCCTGTACAATCGATACGAGGTAGCAAAGCGACTACATACACACGTCTTAATCTATCTTGATTCGCTCAAACCTCACCCCTTGACAATCGCTCACCGCAATTTTCTTTATTTGATTACAGAAACGGGACAGGCGGTTCAGATGTCTATTCACCGTCCCAGTTCCTTCGTCGTCCAAAACTTAGAGCGCGTCTTACCGGATTGGAATTTGCCAGTGCTGTGGGTGGTGATTGTTTTGCAGCAGGCTCGATGCGAACTGGTGGACATCACGCCTGAGAGTGAGCAAGAGAAAGAGCGGTTAAGGGAGAAGTTTTTGCGCTTTGGCTTTGAGGTCGCGTTTAGTTTACGCGATCGCGGCTTCTTGAGTAACTTGATTGACCCTCGGACTGGTTACCCCTTGTTATCACAACCTGGAGAAATCCTGCACGATGATACGGCTGTAGTCAAAGCGCTTTTGGGCTTGCCCGTGATTCACAATCGCTGCTGTGTCTTAGAACATCCTGTGTGGGGGAAAGCTGTTTATCCCAGTACTTTACTCACCTCTGCTCCTCCGGAAGTCATCGAGCCGATCCTAAGAGGTGTTGGAGTGCAGCAGGGTTGGAAGGAATTAAATCCTAAGTAGATAGTCTGGGCTTTCGCATATGGCGGGAATGAAGGGGACTAAGGATGCGGTTGAGTTGGCGCAGTTGCTCTGCTGTTCCCAGGCAGATTAACACATCTTGCGCCAGTAACTGGGTGTCAGCCGTCGGCCCCGCGATCAGACTGCCATCTACCCGACGAATAGCCAGAACTAAGGCACCACATTGCGATCGCAGTCGAGCTTCCCGGAGCGTTTGCCCCACCATCGGACTGGTTAGGGGATCGAGCAAAAACTCTTCCATATAAAAAGCGCGATCGCTCCCCGTGAGAATACCATCCATAAAATCTAGTACTTGAGGTCTGAGAGCCGCTGCTGCCATACGCTTACCGCCCGTAATATAGGGGGAAACCACCGCATCTGCCCCAGCACGTTGCAACTTTTGTACCGCTTCTTCCGTACTGGCACGAGCGATCGCCCGAATTTTCGGATTGAGGGTTTTTGCTGAGAGCACCGTATATAGATTTTCTGCATCAGAAGGGAGTGCCGATACCAAACAGGTGGCTCGTTCGATTCCCACTTTGAAGAGTGTGTCATCCAACGTTGCATCTCCTTGTAGAGCCACATAACCCAAATCCTGAGCCTCCTCTATCTGCTCAATCTGAGAATCGATGGTTACAAAGGGGATACCCTCAGACTTAAACTCCAACGCAATCTGACGCCCAGTGCGCCCAAATCCACACAGAATGTAGTGGTCATTTAACGTATCTATCAAGCGCCGCCGCTGCCTCAATCGAATTCCTTCTTGAAAGTAGCCCTGAATCAAAGCTTCTGTAAACCGATTAACGATATAACCGATAGTGATGACACCCATCAAAATCAGGGCGATCGTAAACAGTCGTCCGCGTTCACCAAGCGGATTCGTTTCTCCATAGCCAACCGTTGCCAGAGTAATCACAGTCATATATCCTGCATCTGACCATGACCAACCCTCTACCAGGCGGTACCATAGCGTACCGAATCCGGCGACTCCCAATAGAGCGATCGCTCCACCAATTAACTCGTTACGGAGGCGTTGATATTTTTGTTCAAGCGTTGAATACACCGCCTGTTATTACTTTTATCGAGATGGGTGAGGGAAGAAGTTTCAAGGATACACCATCCAGGATTGTTGCGGTTAAGGCACGGTGGTAGCCATCGGTATCCCCAAATTTACCGATGTAATTCTCTAATGCAGATTTCTTTTGTCAGGGTTTACTGGTAAAACCAGAGGGCGGAAGTACCTCTAGCTAGCCGTTTCCCTAGATAAGATAAAGTACGGGTAATTCAAGCTGTCAATGAGGCGTCGTGTTAGGACAAGTCTAGCGGCCTTCCCTGGTTTAGCCTGTGAGGTAGTGGCAATTAAGCTCGACCCAAACCTATCCCATCCGTCCTCCAAAGATTTATCCTCTAAAACTTCAATAAGGATTAAATTAGTGAGTCTAGAAACTCTTCCCATCCCCTCAATCCCAGCCGAGTCAGCTTCAGCGATGTCTGCTCCCTTTGATGCTGCTGACTTTGACGCCAGTGTGATGTCTACCTACGGGCGCTTTCCCATTGCCCTAGAACGGGGAGAAGGTTGTCGTGTTTGGGATACCGAAGGACGCGAATATCTTGACTTTGTTGCCGGGATTGCCACTTGCACGCTTGGTCACGCTCACCCTGCCCTGAGCGAAGCCGTGACGCAGCAAATCCAAAAGCTGCACCATGTTTCTAACTTGTACTACATTCCAGAGCAAGGGGCATTAGCAAAGTGGATTATCGAGCATTCCTGCGCGGAGCGGGTATTTTTCTGCAACTCTGGGGCAGAGGCGAACGAAGGGGCTATTAAGCTGGTACGGAAGTACGCTCATACGGTACTAGACATTGAAAAGCCCGTGATTTTGACCGCTCACGCCAGTTTCCACGGGCGGACACTCGCGACGATTACTGCCACTGGTCAGCCGAAGTACCAAAAGAACTTTGACCCATTGGTGCCGGGGTTCCACTACGTTCCTTACAACGATATTAAGGCCATAGAGAATGCGGTTACCGATATCGACGAGGGCAACCAGCGGGTGGCGGCGATTTTGATGGAACCCTTACAGGGAGAAGGCGGCGTCCGTCCGGGAGAGCTGGAATACTTCCTGCGGTTGCGGAAAATATGTGACGACACAGGCATCCTGCTTATGTTGGATGAAGTACAAGTAGGCATGGGTCGTACAGGCAAGTACTGGGGGTATGAGAATCTGGGGATCGAGCCAGATATCTTTACCAGTGCCAAGGGGTTAGCGGGTGGCATCCCTATTGGCGCGATGATGTGTAAGAAGTTCTGCGACGTGTTCCAGCCGGGTGACCATGCCAGTACCTTTGGTGGGAATCCCTTTGCCTGTGCAGCTGCGATCGCGGTGGCTCAAACCTTAGAGCGAGAGAATATTCTGCACAACGTGCAGGAACGTGGTGAGCAACTACGGGTAAGACTGAGAGCGATCGCCACTAAATATCCTCATCTATTTACCGAAGTGCGTGGCTGGGGTCTGATTAATGGCATGGAACTCAACGCCGATATTGAATTAACCTCAGTCCAAGTCGTGAAAGCCGCGATGGAACAGGGGTTGTTGCTCGTTCCAGCCGGCCCCAAGGTGATTCGTTTTGTACCGCCGCTGATTGTCTCGGCAGAAGAAGTTGAGCAAGCTGCTCAGGGATTGGAAAATGCGATCGCGACGTTAGCCTCTTAAGCACAGCTGAAGAAGGGTAAAAGGTTGGAGGTTTAGTCAGTCAAAGGGTTGGCAGGTTAGTCAGTTTTTTCTCCTGCCAACTTTCTTTTTAACCTTCAACCTTCAACCTTCAACCTTCAACCCTGACTACGGACAGGAAGATTCGGGGCTAAGATTTCCGTTAGGGAAGCCACTAGAAATCCAGCCAGATGTAGGTTGTGAGATCTTAACCCAAGTCCGTCCTTGGCTGTCTTTTTGAGTCTCCCGGGGATTAGCTAGTTTAACCGTATTCCCTACATACACCCCACCAATCCTCGGGGCTGAAAGAACCGGCGTGTTACGAACAGCTAAGCCTTCTGGTGGATAAATAACTTTGCGGCAGCTGTTGGCGCTGGACGTGGGTGTGGGGGTCGGCGTCGGCGTCGGTGTAGGCGTCGGCGTCGGCGTCGGCGTCGGAGCAGGTGTGGGACGCTTAGTGCGACTGTCGCAAAGTGCGAGGTCGCTTGCCCGGACATAGCCAGCTACAGGAGCGCTAATCGCAATCCAACCATTGACTCCGGTGTCGGCAAGAAGCACTCCATCGTTCTGAGCCAAAGTTCTGATCGACTGACTGGAAGTGGAACGTTCTGGGTACACAAATATTCGCTGTTTAGCAGCTCGACACTGTCCCACTAGCCCCTGCGCCAGTTGAACGTTGCCCTGATGCCCAGATAAGTTAGATTCTGATGTTTGCGTAAAATTGGCTGCCGTGCTATCGGTAACAGCATTAGAGGGCGCGTTTAGATACCCTATACTACTCAATCCTAAAGCCAAAATAGCAACCGACTTGCCCCAGAGGGGGATTGTGTTCATATACTCAACTCCTCATTTCACCAAAATGACTGCGTTATAGACTTCTAGATCAAAACAACGCCCAAGTGGCAGAGTCTAGTGTTTCTAGATAGCTAATCCAGTACAAAAGGATATTAGCGCTCCTGCCCTGCCTGACTTGACATTAGTTAGGATAGTTAATCTTGAAATCTCTTAGTCAAATAGCATAAAAAGAGGCCTGTGCCAATCACCCGGAAAATGGCAATGGTGTCAAGGTGTCTGTGTCTAATACCATTTTGGACGCGAGGATTTTGGATTTTGGATTGCACAAGCCTTCTGGAGGCAATGGTTTCAATCTATGATCTGTTGCATCCTGTGTTTAAAGTGGTATGAGAATGACGATTAGGACTGATGAAACCAAGCGGTTAAAGCAACGGCTAATGCATCGGCGGCATCGTCGGGTTTGGGAATATAGTCTAAATCTAGCTCTCGTGCTACGGCTTGTTGAACCTCATACTTGTCTGCATTACCATAGCCAGTCAATGCTTGCTTAATTTGAGCCGGTGTAAACTCTAGCATAGGAACATTACACTGTGCCAGCACCAACATCAAGACGCCTCGCGCTTGAGCTACAGTAATTGTGCTGCTCATCCTGTAGAAAAAGAGTTTTTCAATTGCCACGAGATGAGGTTGCCACTGTTCCATCAGGATGTGTAAATCATCATAAATCGTACACAGTCGCGTTCCCATCTCAGTCCGAGCGGGGGTTTGGATGACACCAAAATCCAGTAACTGCACCGATTCAGACATCGGTTTGGCTTGGGAGTTGCCACTATTGTTTGCTGCCACCGCTAAGGAGGTTACCGCGTCCCGCGCTCCTGTCGTTTCTGTCGTTTTCACAAGAATTGCCCCAAAGCCTAAAATGGCTAGCCCTGGATCGAGTCCCAAAATTCGCTTTTCCATCTGCCTTGACTAGAGGAAACGTCCATCCAGTCTATTACTCTGAATTGGAGACGACAGAACGAAGCGCTCCTTCAACTCTGCCGTAAGCTTTTCATCATAACTGCCGAGATGCTGATGTCCGATTTATCAGACCCTTGTCTAATTTTCCAAATCTATCCTGGTGAGCTCTTACTCACGCGTCATAAACTATATGGCAACTTTAACCACACACCATCGGTCACATGGAGTCTAATCCTTGAGTCTTCTCACGGTGTTTCGTTAAAGTCTATCCAGTCTTTGCATTCCCCAGACTTGTATCAGTGATGTCATCAATCAGTCTCTTCAAACGAGCTCTACGCACCCTACAACATGAATCGAAAGGTCGGACGCCCCAGCGAGTCAACCGATGGTTTAAGTGGTTAGCTCCTGGATTATTGGTGAAACGGTGGTTACTCATCAGTGCTACTGGTGTACTCTTGACCAGTCTGGGGGTAGCGATTTGGGCAAAGCTAACCCCAATTTTTTACTTACTTGACTTCACGTCGAATGTCTTGGAAATGATCGCGATCATTGTCCCCAATTACGTTTCGGGTCCGATCGCAATTCTGTTCGGTCTGGTCTTGATTTTTTGGGGCCAGACTCGGACAGTTAGCTCCATTACGGAGGTGTTAAAGCCAGAGGGCGATAAAGAACTGATTGATGTCTTGATGGCTCATCGCCGCCTGAACCGGGGTCCAAAAATTGTTGTTGTGGGCGGTGGTACGGGTCTTTCCACCTTACTTAGAGGGTTGAAGGTTTACAGTGCCAATATCACAGCTATTGTGACTGTAGCGGATGATGGGGGTTCAAGCGGTCGGCTACGGCAAGAGTTTGGGGTATTGCCGCCAGGGGATATTCGCAACTGTTTAGCCGCTTTGGCAGACCAAGAGAAGTTGTTAACCGAACTGTTCCAATATCGCTTCCAAGCGGGGAATGGTTTGGTAGGTCACAGTTTTGGTAACTTGTTCCTGACGGCGATGAGTGAGATAACGGGGGACTTGGAGCGAGCAATTGCTGCCAGTTCTCAAGTCTTGGCTGTGCGAGGGCGGGTACTCCCTGCCACTCTGAGCGATGTTTGTCTGTGGGCTGAATTAGAGGACGGGCGTCGGATTGATGGGGAGTCGAATATTACGGCTGCTAACGGTAAAATCATCAAAATTGGTTGCACTCCTGAACATCCACCTGCTTTACCGGCTGTACTTAAAGCGATTCACGAAGCGGATTACATTATTATTGGCCCTGGTAGTCTCTATACGAGTATTATTCCCAACCTGCTGGTACCTGAAATTGCTGATGCGATCGCCAAAACCTCAGTCCCCCGCATTTATGTTTGTAATATCATGACCCAGCCAGGGGAAACGGTAGGATATAGTGTTGCTGACCATATCCGCGCGATCGATGAAGCTTGTGGTCAACCGCTGTTTGATGCCGTGTTGGTACATCGCAAAGTGCCCTCAGCTCAGTCTTTAATTAACTATGCTCAAGTCGGTTCTCATCCCGTGTTTCTGGATCGAGACGCTGTTGGAAAATTGGGACGTCGCATTGTGTTGTCCAACGTGATGGATGAAGATGAGGATACGAATTGGGTGAGGCATAATCCCGAACGGCTAGCGCGAGTGTTGCTCCGGTGGTATAGCCGAGCTCATAGTTAGAAAGGATTCATCGGTCATTAGTTATTAGTCAAAAGCATACTTCTACCTCTAATTGGCTTGACTTTATAACAAAGGACTCATTAATAGGCACTCTAAGGACTAATGACGGATGACTACGCTCTTTCTTACTGATGCTGAAGCGACGCGATCGCTGGGAGTAAAATTAGGGAAATCACTCCCAGCTGGGAGTGTAATTTTATTAGAAGGCGATTTAGGGGCAGGAAAAACTACATTCGTTCAAGGCATTGGGGAAGGGTTGGGGATTGAAGATGCGATCGTTAGTCCCACCTTTACCCTAATCAACGAGTACCCAGAAGGACGTATCCCCCTGTATCACCTGGATTTATACCGCCTGGAAGCCGCACAAGTTGAGGCGTTGAATCTGGAAAGTTATTGGGAGGGGGTTGATTTCCCTTTGGGAATTGTTGCGATCGAGTGGGCAGAACGGTTGCCTTACAAACCTCAAAGTTATCTACACCTGTGTCTGACTTACTCCCCAGAGAGTGGGCGTCAAGCTGAACTTATCCCAGTTGGTGGGTTTGATTGGGGTGCTATGGGGGCTGAACTATCTCAAATCCTGTAAAGGATGTGTCAGTCAAACCTTAATCTGCTCCGAAAAACTTATCTAAACCTAATCGAACTAGATTTAGCGTTTTCTTCGCAATGTTGAGGTTGAGACCCTGCTCAATTAGCGAAATTTATAATTTCCCATATTAAAAAAGTTACTCATATTTCAAAATTTGTAAGTCAATTTAGCAAGCTTTTTAGAGATTTAGACTAGCTCTTCCACATTTTTTCAGATGCCGTTAAAATCAAGGCAATCAAACTTACCTCCTTAGCCCTGATTATTGTTGGCGTGATTGGGCTGAATGCTAGCGGTAGTACCCATTGATTCAGACCTAATCCACAGTATTTGTGGCAGCCTCAAAGGTTAATGCTTGACCTCTCACTTCCGTATTCAACTTCCCTTTTTCATAAACCACTTGACCCCCAACAATCGTATAAACAGGCCATCCTGTCAGATTCCATCCTTCAAAAGAACTCCAACCACATTTAGTGACAACTTCCTCCCGTAAAACAGGATGGTAATTGTCTAAATCTACCAGTACTAAATCCGCATCGTAACCAGGAGCGATCGCACCTTTTTTCGGAATGCCATACGCCTTCGCCACCGCCATAGACATCCAGTTCGAGACTTGGCTAACTGTACAGCGCCCCTGCATCGCTTGAGTCAGCATTAAGGGTAGCGATGTCTCTACTCCTGGCATTCCCGAAGGCGAGTTGGGATAGGTTTGGGCTTTCTCTTCTAAGGTATGAGGAGCATGGTCAGTTGCGATAAAATCAATCACACCATCGAGAAGCGCTTGCCAGAGAACTTCGTTATCATGGAGCGATCGCAACGGCGGATTCATCTGTGCAAGGGTACCAATTTTTTCATAAGCACTCGTATTGAGTAATAAATGTTGGGGTGTGACTTCCGCCGTCACCCAACTCGGCTTATCTTGCCTGAGTAATTCCGCTTCTTCGGCAGTAGACATGTGGAGAATATGCAGCCGTCTTTGATATTTTTTAGATAGCTTCAGTGCTAACTGAGTTGCATTGAGAGCCGCTTGATTGTCCTGAATGGTGGAGTGAATGGCAGGGTCACTGATTCCTGCAAATTCTTGTCGTCGTTGATTAATCCGGCCTTGGTCTTCGGCGTGAACGGCAATTAAGCGAGTCCCTTTGGCAAAAATGGGTTCTAACCCTTCTTCGTCATCGACCAAAAGCGGCCCATGCATCGAACCCATAAAAATCTTAATCCCACAAGTCGGCTGAGCCTCAATTAGATCTTGCCGATTTTCGGGGGTGGCTCCGATAAAAAAGCCATAATTCACCAAACATTTATCGGCAGCACGCCGTAGCTTATCATCGAGTGCCTCTTGCGTAGTCGTCAAAGGACGAGTGTTAGGCATTTCCAGAAAAGACGTGACTCCACCCCTAGCACAAGCACAGCTTGCCGTAAACAAATCTTCCTTATGTTCTAACCCCGGCTCTCTAAAATGTACTTGTGGATCGATGACTCCCGGCAACAAAGTCAAACCATTTGCGTCTATCACCCTATCCGGCTGGGTGGCAGAGGCCGTGATTTCGGGTGCAACCTGAACAATTTCTCGACCACGAGTCTGGACATCTCCCACTAAAAACTCACCCGTTGGCAAAAGTATACGAGCGTTGCGGATGAGCAGACAGAAGTCAGAAGACATAAGAGGATGCTAAAATTCGACGGTGATTCTATAGTCGCATTTAAATTTGTACAGTTATATGTAAGAACGGATTTATTTAGATGGGATGCTCTTAGCGACTCATCGGTTTTTCCCCGTCACTGAAACTCGTAACTCCATGATGATTGAACAGTTATGACTCGTTTGCAGGATCAAGAGCCTGAGAAACAGCCTGTACAAAACGTTGAAAATCCTTGGGTAGAAGCCTTCAAGACCCTTGCCGTGAGCGGTATTCTTGCCTTGGGAATTCGCAGCTTTGTGGCAGAAGCCCGTTACATTCCTTCGGGCTCGATGCTGCCAACGTTACAGATTAATGACCGCCTGATCATTGATAAGATCAGTTACGACTTTCGAGACCCAGCACGGGGAGACATTGTTGTATTTTCTCCTACTGAAGCCCTCCAGCAGCAAAATTACCAATACCCCTTCATCAAGCGCCTGATTGGTCTGCCTGGTGATAAGGTTGAGGTGAAAGGGGGTCGAGTTTATGTCAATGGTCAACCCCTGCGGGAAAAGTACATCGAAGAAAAGCCGAATTACAACTTTAGTACTGAAGAATTTAACAGTAGGCTCAATATAAAAGGTGGAACGGTACCCCCTAACCAATACCTCGTACTGGGAGATAACCGCAACGATAGCTACGACTCTCACTATTGGGGTTATGTCCCCCGCAGCAAGATTATTGGTCGGGCTGTGATCAGATTTTGGCCTCCAAATCGGGTAGGCGAGTTGGGCGAGGGCCCTGTTCCTGCAACTCCTAAGTAAGAAGTGAGATTTAATTATCGTTATTGAATAGCAATGACTCGTACACAAAATCAAGAGCCTGAGAAACAGCCTGTACAAAATGTTGAGAATGCTTGGGTAGAAGCCTTCAAGACCATTGCCTTGAGTGGTATTCTCGCTTTTGGGATTCGTAGCTTCGTGGCAGAAGCTCGCTACATTCCTTCGGGCTCGATGCTGCCAACGCTACAGATTAATGACCGCCTAATTATTGATAAAGTTAGTTATCGCTTCCAAGACCCTCAACGAGGTGACATTGTGGTATTTATGGCTCCTAAGGAGGCGGGTCATTGCACCAATCCTCTGGCTAAAGATCCACAAGCTCCCCGTGATGCGTTTATTAAACGAATCGTTGGCCTACCTGGAGAAGAGGTGCAGGTTAAGGAAAAACAGGTTTATATTAACGGAAAACCCATGCAGGAGAAGTATATCGAGGCTCCTCCTGGCTATGAATTCGGCCCTTTTAAGGTGCCTAAAAACTCTTACCTTGTACTGGGAGATAACCGTAATAATAGCTGTGATAGTCACTACTGGGGGGCTGTCCCGCGTGAGAACATTATTGGCAAAGCTGTAGTGCGATTTTGGCCTCTAAATCGTGTTGGTGAATTGGGTGAGGGGCCTGTCTATCCTGCCAAGTCAAGTCAGCAATCACTCTAGTATCAGTGAACAGTAACCAGTGACCAGTGACTAGTGACCAGCTGTAAGAGTTTTATCGAAGTTCTCGAATGAGATAAAAAAGGTAGTCCGTAAGGGCAAAGCATACCTTGCCCCTACTGTGTTCCCTATGCTGCTCGTTCTCCACCCAATTCTTAATCTGCAATCTCCAATCCCTGAGGAGGACACCAGGTTTGCACAACACGACCGATTAGCTGTTGTCCTAACCAGGGGGTATTGCTGGAGTGAGATTTGAGGGTGTGTTTCTCGATTTTCCACGTCTGTTGGGGATTGAACAGAACCAGTTCAGCCGGTTGATTTGGCGCGATCGCACTTAGATTTTGTTGTAGACAAATAGCTGGTTTTGTGCTAATTCGCTGCCATAGCTCTAACGCTGACCAGTCACCTGTCTCGACCAGGGTATGCCAGAGTAAGGGTAAAGCGAGCTCTAAGCCGATCGCACCCGGTGGCGCTTCGGCAAAAGCAACGGTTTTTTCTTCGTAAGTGTAGGGCGTGTGATCAATGGCGATCGCATCGATAATTCCCTCCCGCACCCCTCGTAGTAGTGCGGCTTGGTCAATCGGATTGCCCAAAGGGGGTTCCAAGCGTAAATTGGGGTCATAAGTACTGAGATCTTCCGTATTCAGCAATAGATGCATCCAAGTGGTGCTCGCCGTTATCGGTAATCCTCGTGCCTTAGCATCCTCAAGGAGTTCCACACTGCGACGGGTAGAAATACGCATGAGATGGACGGGAGTGCCGGTAGTGGCGACGATTTCCAAGATGGCCGCTAGGGCAGTGGATTCTGCGATCGCAGGAGTTCCCGGTAAACCAAAGCGCAGGGATTGCACCCCTTCTCGCATCACCCCATTTCCTGCCAACTTAAGGTCACAAGGGACGAGTGCTACGGGTTTACCTAAAGGTTGCAGGTATTCTAACGCCCGCCGCAGTAATCCCAGATTTGCGATCGGACGCCCATCGGCAAAACCCACTACCCCAGCAGCGGCTAATTCAGCCAGTTCCGTCATTTGCTGCCCTTCGACACCCAACGTGAGAGCACCCCAGCAATAAAGATGAGGGAGAGAGGGAGGGGGAGAATTTCCTTTTGTTCTTGCTTTTTGGAGTACTTGCAATTTCTGGTTCAATGCAGCTAACCCAGAGGGGTTATCCAACGCAGGGACGGTATCCGGTAAAATTGCCAAGCGTGTGAAGCCGCCGGCTGCTGCCGATTCCATCAGTGACAACCAGGTTTCCCGTTCCTCAAATCCGGGTTCCCCAGAGTGGCTATAAAGGTCTACCAATCCTGTGCCTAAAATCAATCCCTGACAATTTCGCACCAAGGTATCACCAGGAATCTCAGAAATAGACGTTTCAACCGCCTTAATCAATCCGTCTACAATCAGAACATCAGCCAGTTGGTCAGTTCCAGAGACTGGGTCTAAAACTCGAACTTGTTGAAGTAGTTCACTATCCATAGAACTTGAACATATACCCTACATTCCCACTTCCCCATCAAAGGTACCCCCCTGATCCAACAAGGGGGAAAGAGAGAATTTTAATCCCCAATCACAATATCAGTATCTGTATCATCAGGAACTAAGCTGGACTCGTACACGAAAATACCATCATCTGACCCGACGAGGCATTTGCGGAAGTCACTCTTGAGTAAGCGAATGAGATAAGACCATTCTGCGAGACGGTAGCCAGATGCACCGTATTGTAGGCCGATAATCTTACCAATTTCATACTGGGAATTTCCAAAATCGTCTTTCCAATATGGCCGAACTTGCTAAAGAAAGTGAAACTTGGGTTTGGGGAAGTGTTCTGCTGGTACTTGGATATGCCAGTAAGCAGATAATTGCTGGACTGAATCTATGATGATTAATTAAGCTCCAATTTATATAGGTTTGGGGCTAGAGCCAGTGTTTGGATTTCCAGGTCACAGCACTGGCTCTTTACTTAGACTTAATTTAACGTTTTATATAGTAAAATACAATACATATCTTGTAGGGGCGGGTTTAGGGACTAAAATCGGTAACTGTCTATGGATTCCCTCCCTCCCAAAAGAAGTATTTCCCAGAAGGTATCGCTGTCTCTGCCCAAAGTATCCGCCGAAGTGCGCCTCTCAATACTGTCTCAACCTATCGGACTCGTGAAATAAAAGCTACTAATCCTTAGCGATCGCCTTACATTGACTTAACTGTTACGGCTAGCTGTAACCCCAATGCATCCAGCAAGGTACTCAAACAATAAAATTCAATTTCCCCCTTCTCCCCTAACATGCGATCGAGTTTGAAATAAGATTGCTTGACTTGTTCTGAAAGCTGATCAACTCCACCCTGCGCCTCAACAACATTTTTAAGCGCTTTCCTTAACATTTTAGGGTCGCCTTCTTCTAAGACAACTTCAATGTAAGGCGCTGCTTCCAGTGGGTCTTTGAGAGCTTCAATCAGTTCTTCGTGATAACTTATACTTCTAGGCATCATCTCTACTCCTACAATCTGCCCAATATTCCTGAGCTTTACGAATATCTTGTGTTTGAGTGCTTTTGTCACCGCCACACAAAAGAATAATAATTGTTGAACCTTCTTGCCCGAAATATATGCGGTAGCCAGAACCGTAATCTATTCTCAGTTCAAAAACGCCTTCTCCAACTGACTTATAATCCCCTAGATTACCTTCTTCAACTCGGTCAATCCTTGCTCTAATTTTAGCCCTTGCTCTTCTATCCCGGAGAGAATCACGCCATTCAGAAAAAGGACTTCTCCCATCTACGGTGACGTAAATTCTAATCTCTCTTGGATGTACTTCCATGATTTTCCGGGAAGTCTAGAAAATCTAACTATACAACTGGGAGAGCGATCGCTTCTTTAACAGTGTTCGCAGACTCTTACGCAGGCCAACGCCAGTTGTAGCGATTCCACTGATAAATACCTTGAATTTCGTACTCGCTGCCGTTGTCGAAACGAATGGTACAGTTGTAATACGAACCGTCGCTGTCGGACTGCTGAGAAATCCTCACCACCGTGCAAGCAAACCACTCACGAGTACAAGGGCCATTCTCTTGCACCCACTCCCAAAGTCCATTCGAGACTTCGATGCGATCGCCAACTCTCAGCTTTAAGTTATCCGACGACAGTTCGGCGGCCAAATACTGCGCTAAATGCTTTGGTTTGACACGATTGAGCCATTGGGGGCCGTAATTCTCCCGGATGAACTGTACCGATCCAGACTGGCGGTTATGCAGCCAATCGTTAAGTAATTTTATCTTCCAAGGGCGATCGCGTTTTTCCTGTTCTTGGACAAACTGCAACAAAGCTTGGCGCTGTTCCGCTGTTAGTTCATCGAGAGGATTAGCAGCATCGTCATCGTCATCCCCTTTGGCTGATGCCAGCAGTGCTGCACGGGTTACAGATTCAGTTACGACTTGCAACAAAATTTGTTTCTGCTGATCACTCAGCGGACATAAACTCGTTTCACACTGAATAAAGGCAGCTTGCAAGACAGCTTCAATCTCAGCGGGGGTCATAGCATGTCAAGTCAGCAGGCGGACTCACGGCTCTTGGGTAACATTCCGAATAAAGAAAAAACCATCTCTCCTCATTATTGCAAAGGTTCAACCGCACAACTTACAGAAGTTTGCTGGCTTGCTTTGCGGTAAGCTGTGGATTGGAGCGGTTCTTCAAGCCTGAAGGAAGGAGGAAAGATAAAATCTTCTGCTTTTTCATCCTTTATCCGACGCAACGCGCTATCCGAAACTCATACGAGGACATGCTACGCCGTTTTAGCACAACACCAGAGTTTGAGTGAGGACATTAGCAAATGGGAAGCGATCGCGTTCTTCGGAACAAACTTTACCCTTTTTAGTAAACGTTAGTTAATAGTGCCGTTTATGCGATTACAAAGTTGGTTGGTTACCGTTACTGTGTCTTGTCTTCTCTGGGTCATCAGCTGGGTGTTTACCCCTGCGGCTTTGGCCTTAGTCCAAATTCAACTGTCTGACATTTCTTATCATGAATGCCCTCCTGATGTAGCAGCAGGGACTGTAACACCTGGGGGAAACGCCAGTGCGGCTAACTGCTTCATCGTGACGGGTAAAGCCGAGAACAAGTCTGGTAAATTGGTCGTCAATGCCGACATTTTTGGTCGCATTTACGATGCCGATAACAACTCAATTTTACAGAATCGTACTCGGCTCGGATCGATCGACGAGGTGCCACCGGGCGTCAGTGATTTTGAACTGAGAATCTCGGTTCCAGCTAATCAACCAACACCCTTGCAGCTCAAGCAATTCAAAGCTTCTGGTTTTACAGGAAAAGTCCGCCGCTAAATGGGCAGACGATTTTCCCAACTTTTTGGCTATTAACACTCCTGCGCTTCGAGAAGTTTTACCCCAACAGGAGTGGGCTCTCTTTGGGAATCGCTTGATGATTCTCTATCCCCAATTTTTCTTAGCCTCAGAATTGTGGTGGCATAGAGCCATAGGCTAAGTTACCGATCAAGCCAGACACAAGGTTTAAAACGATAATTGCCAGAATAGGGGAAAAATCCATCCCTCCAAGCGGCGGAATGAATGAACGAAAAATGTTGAGGTAAGGGTCAGTGATGGGGCTTAAGAAAGCCTCGATCTGATTCATCCAGCTGACTGTGGGAAACCAGGTTAAGAGAATCCGGATCAATATTAAAAAGGTATAGATTTGGAGAAAGCGGGCGAGACTTGTGATTAGCAGTCCTGTAGCACTCATGAATGGAAAGCTTCCTTGCTAAGTTTTGATGAGGAGTTGAGCCTTGAAGTAAGTTTAACGGATATCATCCCGTTTCGGCTTACCCTAGTCGCATTAACAAGCTTCAGACAAAGGCGAGGGAGCTTTGAGGGATGTATCATTCAAGACTCGCGCGATCGCTCTAAGTCTATGCGATCGGGGTTTCCATTCACCGTACCCAGTTGTTGACGAACATCGTCAATCGCCGTGTTCAGCTGGGCAATTTTATCCTCCAAGCTCCGACGCGCCGCTTCAATACTTTCTTCAGAATTAAGCTGACGCTTTTTCCCCTTTATCGCCTTGGCTTCTGAACGATTCGCATTGAGCAAAGATTGTTCCGCTTCGTCGTCCGTATTGCGTTGACCAGCCACCAACGAGCCAATCAGTCCACCGATTAATC
Organism: Allocoleopsis sp.; assembly: GCF_036703385.1. Classification (NCBI taxonomy): domain Bacteria; kingdom Bacillati; phylum Cyanobacteriota; class Cyanophyceae; order Coleofasciculales; family Coleofasciculaceae; genus Allocoleopsis; species Allocoleopsis sp. The sequence goes on from NZ_DATNPA010000283.1 coordinate 20,729, forward strand.
CGCCGACTATGGCTCCAGCCACAAATCCGCTTGCAAAACCATCACGCTGACTCATGTTCCTCTTGTGCTCTTGATTTTAAACGCCACTTAACTCAAGATTAGCGGTTGGCTGACCCCCCTGCCTACTGATACGAAGTTGCGTTGCTCCTACGGAGCCGCTTCGCTAACGTAGATACTACTTTCTCTTCCTTGTCTCCCTTGTCCCCCAAGTCTTCCCAGTCTTGCCTATCTACTACTATGAGCTGCAACTTGGTATGAGGAGGATACTGTAGGCCTCTACTCCGGGGGAGCCTGAATTTCATTTTTAAATAACCGGACATAGCCGGACATAATAGTACAATAATTCTAGAGTTGAGGATACCACTATTGTCAAATATGTCACCCCAAGAGAAGCGACCGAAATCCTTGGGGTTAACGAACGGACGCTCCGACGCTGGCACGAACAAGGGAAAATCGAAGCCATTTGGACAGAGGGAAGGCAACGACGGTACAACGTCGAGAGCTATACAGCTAGAGCTAGATCGGGACTGGACACCAGGGTTGACATCCTTTACGCCAGAGTTAGTTCTCGCGCCCAAAAACCCGACCTCGACCGACAGATTGACTACCTTATCTTCCGATACCCAGACGGGGAGGTTGTCTCAGAAATCGGAGGGGGTCTTAACTTTAAGCGGAAAAAGATGCTTGCCGTACTGGGACGAGTCTTGTCAGGAGATGTCAAACGCCTTGTGGTCGCTCACAAAGACAGATTGGCGCGTTTCGGATTTGACTTGTTTCGATGGCTCTGTGAACAAAACGGGTGTAACCTCGTGGTTCTCAATGAGTCAAGTCTCTCTCCTCACGAAGAAATGGTTGAGGACATCCTCGCCATTCTTCACTGCTTCAGTTCAAGGCTTTACGGACTCCGCAAATACAAGGCTCAGATGCAGGAAGATCCGGATTTACCCAAGCGTCGAACTTAATAGGATATGGCGCAAATGGTTGGCAGCCTGCCGATATTGTTTCAATCAAGCTATTGCTTATCAACGGCAAAATAAGCGGATAGGGAAGCTAAAGCTACGAAATATCATCATGCAGTCTGACTTACCTAAATGGGTGAAAGAAACACCTTGTCACATCAGGCAAAATGCTATTTTTGATGCTGCTCGGGCATATACCGCAAGCACTGAGGCTAAGTTCAGAAGTTGCCGTGACCTCCAGCAGACAATTAAGTTTAATGAGCGCAACTTTAGTTCGGGTTGTTGGTATCCCAAGCTGACCAAAGAATTAGGGTTTACCGTTTCTGAAGCATTACCTAAAACCTGTTCAAATGCCACTCAGCTGACATTTTCCAAAGGAAGATGGTTTGCCATAATTCCAGAAGAAATGATAATTGAGCGAAAAAACAAGGATGGCGTTATTGCTTTAGATCCAGGGGTGAGAACTTTCCTAACTGGCTTTGATGGGTCTAGGTTCATTGAGTTCGGTCAGGGTGATATCGGTCGCATTACTCGATTATGTCAGCACCTTGATAACTTAATTAGCCAAATGAGTAAGGCTTGTCGAAAACAACGACGAAGAATGCGTCAAGCCTCTCATCGGATCAGAGCTAAAATCAAAGACCTTATTGATGAAGCCCATAAACAAATTGTGCGTTATCTAACCGACAACTACCGAGTCATATTTCTTCCTACCTTCGAGACTTCCCAGATGGTTGCCAAGGCTCGCAGAAAGATTCGGTCAAAAACCGTTCGCTCAATGCTTACTTGGGCACATTATCGGTTTGAGTTGTTCTTAGCTCAAAAAGCAGAAATGACCAACACAATTGTCATAACGGGTTCAGAAGCCTATACTTCCAAGACCTGTACCAAGTGTGGTCATATTCACCGTTCCTTGGGAGGTTCCAAGGTTTTTAAGTGTCCATCTTGTGGTCATACTTTGCCACGAGACATGAATGGTGCCTTGGGCTTTATGCTCAGGGCTTTGCGGGATACCGCCTTCACCGTTAGCAATGATGGTGTTGCTATCGCTGCATTGTCCGGGGATTTCCCGTATTGTGTCGCGTAAATGTATCAGCCGTGTCAACTGATCTAGTTTCAGCTGAGAAAAAGCTCACGAATTCCAGCACTGCCAATTTCCACTGCCAGTGCGGCTAACAAAAAACCTAGAAGTTTAATGATAATCAGCGCTCCCTCTGGACCGATCCAAGCGTCAATTCGTCCTGCCATACGCACAATCAGCCAGCTTACGATCATGGCAGAGACAATACCCATCACTACGCTTAAATGAGCTGTAGGAGATTCGGACATCAACAGCATTACAGTAGTGAGTGTCCCAGGTCCAGCTAACAAGGGTAAAGCCAAAGGGGTAATTGCTACATCACGCCCCTGTTCAACAACAGGTGTATCCATTTCTCCCTCTAACATACGCAAGGCAATAATGAGCAGAAGTAGCCCCCCTGCTACCCGCAAAGACCCCATACTGATATCTAAGTACTTTAAAACCCATTGACCTGCAAAGGCGAATGTCAGCAGCACTCCTGTCGCTATCATCATGGCTCGATCCACGACACTGTGCCTTTGCTCTGGCTCCATACCCTTCGTCAGAACCAATAATATTGGGACATTGCCCAAAGCATCCACTAGGACAAACACAGCAACAAATGTTTTGATGAGGATGGAAATATCGACCACTGGAGTTTAGAGAGATTTTCTCCACTGTAACTTCAATCCTATTCTCCTGTGTCCCACCTCGAAAGACTGTGTTCTCTGCGTCCTTTGTGCCTTTAGGGTTAAATTCTCTTTCAATTTACTCGGAAATAAAAACCAAGCTGCCATCGTGCGATCGCCACTCCAATTGAGCGCCAGTTTCTCTGAAGCCAACAATCAGGTTTTCTGAGGAGGTGAGCTGTAGGGTGGATTCCCTCAGGCGTTTCCTAGACCTGCGACAACACTCGAACAATGAGATGTGCGTAACCGCTCATCTAGTTTAATCTAATCTCGGAGCTGTTCACGGCTTAGGAGCCGCCCCGCTGATGAGGGAGCATCGCAACTACTACTTTATGAAGTTTATGAAGCGATCGCTACCTCTTGATTGCTACTGCTTCCGGAAAGAGAGCGAGAGTACAGGAGTTCACGAGACTCTTGCTTCACCCTGCCTTCCATCGCTTCCTGCTGTAATCTGATAAACGCTTTAAAGTCTTCCCAATCGTACTTCTTGGATAGAAGCTGGCGTAGTTGGTTTTCAGCTTCCACAGTCAGATAACCAGTGGTCAGCGCTTGCTGGGCAATTTCGCGGATGAGATTCATGGTAGATATCCTTATGGGTTTGCTAAATAAAGGCAATACGACAACTCTTTGGGGAACTTAACCTCAAGAAACAGGTCTAGCAGTAGGGACGCAACAACTTAAGTTTTGTTTCACGTTTCCGGACTATTGTCCAAATCGGCTGTTTTCGTTACATCAATTTACATGCGTTGCTTTATACAATTTTTACATTTCGAGGGATTCATGGGAAGTTTACATAAAAATTAAGGAAGAGATTCTCTGTCTGAGGTAAGATTAGAGGCGATATTCTCTCAAAACATACAAAAAGCTAACGTTCTCGCTGGAAAACCTCGCTCAGGCTAATTTATTTGGGCGAAAGCTTCATGCTAGGTCTTTAGATAGGGGCAGGGCAGAAATCGGGGGAACTGGGAGAAAATTCTCAATAACTGATTCTGGGAGAGAATTCTTCTCCACTCCCCCAAGTTTTCTTACTTCGTCTACTGACGAGTGATTCTGCCAGACAGCGTTTGTGTAAGGCAGATGCTACATATACTGAATATAGACGCTAATGTCAAGCAGAAATTCGTTACAGGTGATTAACACGAGCGAATCAGTTCTGTAGGAGCGATCGTTGTATCTGGCAACACGTTTTGTGAACTGATGAGGGTGGGAGTAACAGCCAGCGTCCCTCCAAACAGGAAGCATATAGCTTTTGACCACTCTGCCTGCTATATTTACCAGAACTTAGCTATAGAAGTCTCCGTCCTACATTGCCAATGAAGCCCTATCTTGCTGCCGCAATTCAAATGACTAGCTTGCCTGACCTAGAGAAAAACCTGGTAGAGGCGGAAGAACTTATAGAACTTGCCGTGCGCCAGGGTGCCGAACTCGTCGGCTTACCTGAAAACTTCTCCTTTTTGGGTACAGAGGAAGACAAGATTGCTCAGGCAGAAGCGATCGCTCAAAAGAGTGAAAAATTCCTCAAAACGATGGCGCAGCGTTTTCAGGTATCTATCCTAGGCGGAGGTTTCCCGGTTCCTGTCAACGGGGAAAAAGTTTACAATACCGCTCTACTCATCGATCCCAGTGGTACCGAACTCACCCGTTACCAGAAAGTCCATCTATTTGATGTAAACGTCCCCGATGGTAATACCTATCGAGAATCAAGTACGGTGATGGCTGGTACTCAGTTGCCAACGGTCTACCATTCGGAACAGCTAGGCGGTTTAGGGCTTTCTGTCTGCTATGACGTGCGCTTCCCAGAACTGTACCGACATTTGGCTTACAAGGGCGCTGACATTCTGTTTGTCCCTGCTGCCTTCACAGCCTATACAGGTAAAGACCATTGGCAAGTCCTTCTGCAAGCCAGAGCCATTGAAAACACTTGCTATGTCATTGCACCGGCACAAACAGGGCGTCACTATGCTACCCGCCGAACTCATGGTCACGCAATGATTATCGATCCGTGGGGGGTGATTTTAGCGGATGCTGGAGAAAAACCAGGAGTTGCGATCGCAGAAATTAATCCCGTTCGCCTCGATCAAGTCCGCCGTCAGATGCCTTCCTTACAACACCGGGTCTTTGTTTAAGTGATTCCAGGTTGAAGATTGCAGGTTTAGGTTAGTCGGTTATACCAAAATAATGAGTTTAAAGCCCCGTCCTTCCTGGACGGATTTTCTTATTTTATAGCTATGAATAGCCGTAAACCTGATAAAATACCATCATGATTGTACTAGAGTTTAAGTTAAAAGGTAAGCCGCAGCAGTATCGGGTCATTGACGACATGATCCGCACCGCTCAGTTTATCCGAAACAAAGCACTCCGGTACTGGATGGACAACCAAGGCGTTAAGCTATCCGACCTCTACAAACAATGCGCTGTCCTAGCTAAAGAGTTTGAATGGGCAGGAAAACTTAACTCAATGGCGCGTCAAGCTTCGGCGGAACGTACCATTTTTGCTATCCAACGGTTTTTGGCTAATTGCAAAGCCAATAAACCAGGGAAGAAAGGATATCCGCAATTCAAAAAGGGAACTCGTTCTGTTGAATACAAGACATCAGGTTGGAAGATTTCTTCAGATAAAAGAAGTTTAACTTTCACTGACGGTTTTGCAGCAGGAACGTTTAAGTTAGTCGGTTCTCGTGACTTGCATTTTTATGCGCCTGATGAGATTAAGCGGGTGCGGGTAATTCGTCGTGCTGATGGGTACTACACGCAGTTCATTGTCAATGTGGAACGGAACGAGTCGGTAGTACCATCAGGTAAAGCTATTGGGTTAGATGTTGGGTTAAAGCACTTCTATACCGATAGCGCTGGAGGCACCGTAGCCAATCCTCGCCATCTCCGCAAAAGTGAGAAGGCATTGAAAAGGGCGCAGAAACGGGTTTCCAGAAAGAAAAAGGGGTCATCTAACCGATTGATGGCTATCAACAAACTAGGAAGAAAACACCTGAAGGTCAGTAGGCAGCGTAAGGACTTTGCCATAAAGACGGCATTGTGCGTAGTGAAATCTAACGATTTCGTAGCTTATGAAGACCTTCAGGTGCTCAACATGGTGAAAAACCATAAGCTTGCCAAAAGCATTAGTGATGCAGCTTGGTCGCAGTTTGTACAATGGTTGCAGTATTTAGGGAAGGTGTACGGCAAGACGGTTGTTGCTGTTGCTCCCCAATACACCTCCCAGGACTGTTCGACTTGCGGCAATACAGTTAAAAAGTCGCTATCTGTCAGGACTCATCTTTGTGCTTGTGGAACAGTATTAGACCGCGACCACAACGCTGCACTGAACATCTTGGCTAAGGCTTTAAGGCAAGCAGGAATTGATTTAAATACCCTAGGGCATAGGGAAATTAACGCTTTCGGACAGACCGACCTCTACTCGTTGGTGGTGACATCA
>NZ_DATNPA010000284.1:0-4115 GCF_036703385.1 Allocoleopsis sp.
ATCTCTACGAGCGTTGCAGGATGATGTGACGGCGGTTCATGCTTCTTTGCGAAAGGCGATCGCACCCACCTTCGAGATTGTCTTTGCCGGGGCGTTTAGTGCAGGGAAGTCGATGCTGATCAATGCGTTGCTGGAGCGAGAATTGCTCTACAGTGCCGAGGGACACGCGACAGGAACGGAATGTTACATTGCCCATGCCGAACCGGATCGAGAACGAGTGGTGCTGACGTTTTTGAGCGAAGTGGAAATTCGGGAACAGGTGGTGGCGTTGTGTCAGCGCTTAGGATTAGCGGCAGCTAATATCAATCAACCTGAAGCGATTGATTTACTACGCCAGGGATGTATGCTGGTTCTCCAGCAGGAAGGCGGGGAGAGTAAATCAGAGAGAGCAAAGCAGGCAAAGGCGCTGGATTTGTTGCTGAAAGGGTTTATCGCCAATCGCGATCGCATCAACACCCTGAACAATGCCACCTACTCAATGGAGCAGTTCCACTTCTCGAATCTCCTAGAAGCGGCTGGATATGCTCGTCGCGGTAGTAATAGTGCGGTTCTTAAGCGAATTGAGTATTACTGCCATCATCCCCTATTGCAAGATGGCAACGTCCTGATTGATACACCGGGGATTGATGCACCAGTGCAGAGGGATGCGGAACTGACGTATCGGAAAATTGAAGCTTCGGAGACTTCGGCAGTGGTATGCGTGCTCAAACCCGCGTCTGCTGGCGATATGACGACGGAAGAAACGGAACTGATCGAGAAGATGCGGGGGAATCCAGGAATTCGCGATCGCGTCTTTTATATTTTCAATCGCGTTGATGAAACCTGGTATAACAGCCAACTGCGGCAACGATTGGATAGTTTAATTAGCACCCAGTTTCGAGATACGTCTGCTGACAGGGTTTATAAAACCAGTGGATTACTTGGCTTTTATGGGAGTCAGATTAAAGGAACGAGTGGAGGCGTTAGCGAAGCGGTTCCTAAGGAATTTCGCTTTGGTTTAGATTCTATCTTTGCTGAGACGGTAAAAAACACAGTTGGAGGGGAAGATACCCCACAATTTGTTAATGAGTTTCTTCGCTACTGTGCCAACTCTGGCAAGCTATCTCCCAGTCGGTTCCGAATTTCCGTCAATAGTTATGAAACACCGAATGAAAACTATGTACGCATTCTGACGGAACAAGGAACACCCCTGATTGAACAGCTCATTCAAGACAGCGGTATTGAAGAGTTTCGTGCGGCAATTACACGCTATCTCATGGAAGAAAAGCGCCCTCAATTATTTGCGAATTTGGCTGATGATTTACAACCATTGTGCATTGGCTTGAAGAAACACTACCTGAGCGTTCACCGGAATTTGGATAGCCAACCCCGTGAAATTGAGGCGATGAAAGCACAGGAGTTGGAACACCTCAATCAGGAACTTCAACAAGTTGGGAAAGAGTTTTGCCGTCACATTGATGAGGAGATGAATCTGGCAGTGAATAACGCTTGCCCCACCTTTGAGGCAGATTTTCGCCAACTGCAAACTGACATGATTCAACGCCTTGATGAATTGCTGCACACGTTTTCAGTTGCAGAAGCCTACAGTCGTGCGACTCGTAGCCATCCTCGCAACGCTACAGCACCTCTAATTGCTGTTTTAGTAGAAGCGCTTTATTACCTGGCTAATGAACTAGAGGATGTTTTGGTGAAATCTTCACAACAGGTAGTGTCTAGCTTTTTCCGATACTTAATTGAGCGAGTGCGCCGTGCAGATTACTACAGTCAACTTTATCGATTGTTGGGGAATGATGGCGGAATTGAGCAAAAGCTAAAGGGGGTGGAAAAGCGGGTTTCGGACGCTTTGGTGAGTGCGGCGAGGACGGAGTGCGATCGCTTTGTCCGAGAAAGCCCTCGTTTTTACGATGAAGGCACGTTTTCAATCTATCAATTTCGGCAAACCTTGCAGCAAACGTCCCAAGGTTATGACGCCGAAAGCATGATTGAAGCCGAACCCGCCATTCGGCAATTACTCAAGTTAGATTTCGAGCCAAAGATTGATCAAACTATCCGGCGCAGTTTCCGCCAAACGATTAACCAAACTCTCAAAACGCAACTATTGCCAATGGCTGATGAGCAGGCAGAGACAATCTTGCAGCAATATCCCAAGGCGCGTGCGTATTTAGAGCAAACTTTGGAAAAAGAAGCAGAGGAAAAAATTAAGCATAATCGTAAATTGCAGGATGAAGTAGAGCAGAAAATTGCTGATTATAACCAAGCGATTACTGGAATCAATAGCTGTTTGCAAGGAATGTTGTTAAACAGGTATCAGCTACCTATGGTTGGAGAATCTGATTTGACGGCAATACCAAGTTCTTTTGAATCAGAAGCTTTAGATTTTAGCTCGAGTTTTACCGTTGGGTCTGACTCTGTTGATGTAGAAGATACTGAGTAAGTCGGGTTGTGAGGTGAAGATGTTTATTAATATCTTTCACTTCCCCACTCAACCACCAGGGAATCAATTACCTGGTGGGTTGACAAAGTACCATTGAGTTGGAATCAATAGAATATCTATACATCGTAAATTCCATAAGGGTGAATTATAATATTTAGCAAACTAGTTTCAAATCAAAAATTGGAGATTGATATGGAAAGAAAATTTCAGCGTTTAGACGACGAGCATGAAGATAAAGATACCGTTTTAGGATTTCCCTGTTCTATGCTCAAAGTAAGTGACTTTATGAAAGCAGTGAAGGAAGGGTTACAACCAGTAGGTTTAGACCAATTAAGAAATATTTTAAATAAACGAGGAGGAATACCGGGCAATTTTGATCAGTGGTATGAACAAGGTGTAAATTTGGAATTTCTGAAGCCGGGTGCTAAGGGTTGGAAAACAGGAAAACTTAGAATAAGAATAACCTTAGAACTTTTGCCTGATGAGCCTGAAACTGAAGAAATACCAGCAAGCAATGAACTAGGAGCTAGTAAACTAGAATCGCCACTTGACGACCTGCGACAGATGATGCCCAAGGATAGTTAGCGAAGAAAAATTTATGGCTAAAACCCCTAGAATTCCCATTCCTCCGGAAGTGAGGAACTATGTGTTTGAACGCGATCGCTATCTGTGCAAAAGCTGCGGCAAAACAAAGCTAGACACTCAACTAACGATTGACCACATTATTCCCCTAGCTCGTGGTGGTCAAAATGATATCAGTAATTTGCAGACTCTCTGCCTTCCCTGTAACCAGCAGAAACAACATCACCTCGACCCCCGCTTCCGCCGTCACTTCACTAATTGACGCAGAAAGCCGCTATTGTAAGATCGCCTCATTCCTCGCTCTTGCCCTTCTTTGTAGGTGAGGGGTTGTCCTTTTCCAGCCATTGCTCTAACGCTTTCTCCAACGCTTCACTTTGACTGATTTCCTCAGAACTACAGGCAATCCTAAAACGACGCGCCAAGTCCTTCGGCACATAGCCACTTACTTGAGAATAATTCGGGTCGTCGCGCTTAGTTACCACTGATACTTTTGTCATCTTCGAGCCTATTGTCGCATACGTACTCATTACTACCTTCTACTCATGAATTCATGAAATCAAGAATTCATGTAATTATGATATGCTATGGCTCATCACCAGTTCAGGGTGGCTATCACAGCTAAACCCTCTCAAACACAGGTGAGTTCACTTTTTCGCAAATCTCAGGTCAGAAGCCAGCCGTTAAGTTTGCTCGGCTTCCTGCTGGCTTCTGGCTCCTTAATACAAGGAGACTCTACCAATGGTAAAACTTTTAAGTAATCAAAGCGTTAAGCGAAGCTATCCCGAAGGGAATCGCCCTTGGGCAATTGCGCGTCTTTTGCCCAACGCACAAACCATCATCGTTGCTCGTTTCCGCAACCGCCAAGACGCCCACGACCACAAAAGACTGTTGCATCTGTTCATCCCAAACGCTGAGTTTGAGATTATCTTTGACCCTCCCAAGGAGAAAGAAGAAGAGAATCAAACCCAAGCGCTGAGTTAATTCTGGCAAATCGGCTCAGTTAGCGACAGCAAAACCTCTAAATAGTCCCCCAACAGCAGGGGCAGTAAAAAAATACTCTCGCTCCCTCTCCGTTACTCGCGAAGGCTGGAGAGGGGTT
>NZ_DATNPA010000285.1:0-6693 GCF_036703385.1 Allocoleopsis sp.
GTAAAGGCAAATGTACTCGGTGTTCCGACTAAGGCCGTGTAATTATTAATACCTGTAGCATTAAACCAATTATCCCCAAAACCAATTCCTTCAGCGGTAGTTGCTGTAAAGGAAGCAGGTACGTTTAAGCTAGCATTTGCGCCAAAGACAATTCCGGCTGGGTTCATCAAAAATAAGTTGGAATTGCCCCCGGTTACCTGAATTAAACCATTAATAACTGAAGGGTCAGCGCCAGTCACACGTCCTAGAATGTTGTGGATATTCGGGTTCGAGAGAAAATTGGCAGTCTGATTGGTGTCAAGACCAAACTGAGAAAAACTATGAAAGAGATTGGCTCCATCTCCTGATAAACGACCCCCCGTGATATCAAGGCGGTTGCCATCAGGAGTAACCTGGGTATCAGTACCATCAACAGCAGGAATAATCGGTTGAGCAGATACCGATTTAGCCGTTTTCAGTATTAACGTAGTGGCTGTGAAAGGAATACATCCTACCAAAGATAGAATTATTAGTAGATGTTGAATTCTTTTCATAGAGAATTTTTATCCTTTTCGTTTTATACCCGATTCCTCTATAGGGGGAACGCAGGCAAAATCCCTGATTTCAAAGCTGATTAAACTGAGTAGAAGTGGATAATCAATGAAGTTCTGTAATAGCTAGTCTTAGAAGCGAAACGATCCGTTTGAGAGCGATCGCAAATTTCAGCTTTTGGATGAGAGTAACTTGATTGAATAAAGCCTATTACTTTAAAGTACAAAAATTATCAATTCGTGCATCAGGGATACAAGCCATCAAGCTCATCTAATGCGAAATGGCAAGGGAACTCAAAGAGCAACAGCCATTGCCAAAAAAGCGCTCGCTGGATGGCAGCGCTCAATTATTGCTCCGTTCAGAAGGATAGATTCTGAGCGTACAAAGTTATGCGTTGAAGGGATTGAAAATTAAGAGCGATCGCATCCCTGTAAAAATCCAGTTCTACTCCCTGGGATGCGATCGCTATTTGGGACCCTTAAGAGCGTATAAATACACCACCCTGATTCTTGCGTTAAAAATCATCTAAGAATGCACTAAGGCGGTTCAGCAAGGGATCGTCAATTTCTGCTGGAGGAGCAGTAGAAGTCACAGTTTCCGCCTGTTTTACTTCTGGTACGAACGGGCGAGAAGACTCAGATTTCGGCTGCTGATTGACAATCAGGCTCAACTGCGCCAATTGCCCAGAGAGTTGATTCAGCTGGCGTTCTATTGCATCTAATCGACTGGATTCCTGACGCAAAAGTTGATTCAGTTTGGGTTCTATTGCCTCCCATCGACTAGATTCCTGACGCAAAAAACGCTGCTCAAACTCAGCCAATTGGCGCTTGAGTTCAGCCACGGGTTGTTCCATCTGCCCCGCTTTGGGCGTCGTCGGTCTTACAGATTCGGGTACGCACAAAAATTGCCATAGCGCCTCTTTACAGAGATCGCTAAACGTTTTGTGCGGTTGTTTCATTAACTCCGTCTCAACAACCGCTAACAAAGTGTCGTCAGCAACCTCTGAATTGAACGTAACCGGTTTAGTTATCTTTTTCGACCAAGGGAACATTAGTTTTAAGCCTTAGCGGAGCGAGTAGCCGATGCTGCCAACTGTGCTTCTCCATAAATATACTGCCCTAAGGCATTTGCTTGCCGGGAGGGTGCAGCTAAGTGGGCATTGATTTTAGCATCTTTAAGTAGGCGTTGGATGTCATCCCAGAAGAACTCTCCACCTCCTCCGGTGAGAATCACATCTGTGACACGCTCCGGCAGCCATGCTAGCACACGGCTACAAATTTCGCGAGAATAACTCTCTTTCAGGTTAGGGAGAAAATCGTCTAAATTGGTTGGCTTGGTTGCACCCCTGGGACGGTAAAAGCGATCGCCTTTGGGTCGGTTCACTGCCGTAATCAGAGATAGAGATTGACTATCCGCCCCCTCAATTTCGGCGGCCACTTGCTCATAAAACTGACTCATGGCAAAGGCTTCGCTCTTAGAGGCACCTCGCGCAAAACGGAAGCTATCCACCATCAAACAATCCGTCGTTTGATGTCCAATATCTACAATTGCCACAGAGAGTCTTGTAAAGTCTGGCCCTGGCCCTTTCTTGGGTTGAGATTCACACCACAGGAGGCTGCCATACCCTTCTGGCATGACCCAAACTTTACTAATGTTAATCGACACCGACTCGCCCCGATAAGTCATAATATGGGGCCCACTCAGAAGGCTGACCAACTGAGCCTTTTCCCGTTCAAACTGATCCTGTGAAAGGTAAGGCAGACCTAGTATGACGGATACATCGTCTTTGAAATTGAAGTAACCGATACAGGCCAAGACTTTGGCGAGTGCATCCTCAACTTTAGATTGACCTACGCCGAGATTTGCCCCAAAGTCTGCTGCCAGTTGACCAACAGCGTACCCCTTTCCTTGATACTCCAGCCACATATCTAATAATGGATCGGTGGCGCGAGCTTCAAAAATCCCCCCGCGAGCCTGTTCCATTGACAGTTGCTTCACGTTAGCAGGAATGAAAACTACATTGTTGGGGTCGCGTGACACACAAGTCTTTGTGGATGTTCGGCCTAAGTCCACGCTGAGAATCGATTTCCCCGTATTGGTAGGTTGCCTGGTATTTGCCGGAGTCGTCGCCGACTTCGGGCTATTCATTGGGGTAGCCGCAGAATTCATCGGTGTAGAGGCCGAATTCACCGGCGTAGAAGCCGAATTCATCGGCGTAGCAGCAGACTGTTGAACCGTCATGAATACTCCTAATCTCTCTTAGCTTCAACAAATTATCATGCCATCCTAACAAGATGCTATACCTTGGACGGAGGCAAGTTCTTGAGAAATTTATTACAGCCACCTAGAGCTGGCATCCGTAAATTTACTTCCTGACTTTCTGTTGATTTGGCTATTTTGTCAAAACTAAGGACATTCCTCAATATAAAATAAATGCAGAATTTGGTGGGATTGTATTTTTCCCACCAATAAATCCTAGCGAGGGTTCTGCTGGAATTGTCGAGCGTTAGCATTCAGAACTTGGGGAAGCAATCATAACTTACTTGCCGTGCAGCGGTAGGGTAGCCGATTACCATCCGCTTGAGTAAACCCTTAGTTCAAGGAGGGGGAGTGAGGCACAAAGGCTCACGACTGATCTGGAGGATGCGACTTGTTCTGGAGCGTGATGAAAATGTCAACACTACCGGGAACGTAGGGCTCTACTATTGGCTATGCAACCCTCCCGTTTGGATTAACCTTGATTTCCCTTAACCGCATTTGCTGAATCATCCAAAACCTCTTTTGTTCCTGGATAAAGCGGTTGGTCAAGATTCAGTTCCTGGATAAAGCGGTTGGTCAAGATTCAGCTTTTCTCGAACATTGCCAGCCGCACTTTCAATATTTTGCTTCACGGTTTTGGCTGGCTTACTAATGGCTTCGCCAATTTCTTGGGTAGATTTTGAAGCCGTTTGGGGTTGCTTATTTTCTTGGAAGAGTAAATTAACTTTCTCTTGCTCGTTTTCCCGGAACGGGCTATCCTTGCTGTTCACTTGGTACTGAGTTGCTTCAGGCGTCAATGGTTCAGCTTGTGCTTGAAACGAATTGCCGTAGCCGAAAACAGCACTCAATAAAAATGCTATAGCTACGAGAGAAAGTGTTAAAATGATACGCACAAAAGTATTTTGTAATCCAGAAAGTATTCGGTTCATAAAAATCCTTTATTTCATACTGTCTAGGCTGATGATTAGGAATTGGGGATTATTTGCAGCCTCAATTCATTTTTAAGGTTTCAGCCGAATTTTGATGCACTTGTCTTGTTATACTTAGACAGTTCGTAGCCTTTCGGAGCTTCTTCTAGGGATAAGGTGGGGGTGAAAACGGTGGAATTACTTACCTTTTGGTTGACCTTCCGTTGTTGCAATCTCACCAGTTTCCATGAGCATCTTGAAGCGGCGCAGCTCATCACCAATTTGTTGTTGAGGTTCTTCGCCGAAGAGTTTAGCGATCGCATCTCCAACCGCTCCCCCTGGTGGGTTGTATTCGATCACGACCTTGACCTCAGTACCGCGTTCAGCAGGCGCTTTTTGAAAACGCACAAACCCTGAGTTATCTATATCTGCTCCTTCAACAGAAGCCCAAGCAATTAAGCGGTTCTCTTGGTCATTAATGATTTCTGCATCCCATTCAACACTTCCACCCATTGGCGCACTAACAATCCAATGCGATCGCGTATTATTAATCACGCTGACATGCTTGATATGTTTCATAAAGCGCGGCAGGTGTTCAAAGTTGTGCCAGAAGCGATAAAGTTCTTCCGGGGATTTGTTGCTAATGGTCATGGTCTTTTCGACCTTGATACTTTGATTCATGCCGAGTGTGTTCTGGATTGTGTCCTGAATGCCGGTTTGGGCAGTTACACCGCGATAAAGCAGTCCTCCGCCTGCAAGAGCCGTTAACGCACCTCTGAGAGAGCCTTGCTTAAGACCTAAAAGCACCATTGCACCGCCGCCAATCAGCGTTGCCCAACGTTCAGAATCGCTGACGCTGCTCGTTTCACTGGGTTTGTGCGGCTCATGGGGAACGATGTCTTGTCCTGCTGTCATTTCCTTTTGTCCTCAAATCGTTGTGGATGGTTATATAGGGGCTAGGAGTTAGAGAATGAGCAATAGAAAAGAAAAGGTATTTAACTTCCTGAGCTCGCTCTTTTTCGCACCATTGCACCCAGGAAGTTAACAACAGAAACTTGAGAGGGTAGTAGTAAGTTGGGTCTATGCCCCGATCTCACTCTCATCTCCGGCTTGTGGGCATTCTTCTTCCCTCCTCTCTGTTTACGAGCTAACCGTTTGAACCTGTTTGTTCTCTAATCCTTCTTGTGAGTGATCTAGACGCAGTTCACCCTGCGGTTCCTTGCGCAGCGGCTCTGGTGTTTGCTGACCAACAGAGCCTTTGGCGATCGTGACACCGCCATCTGCAAGCCATAGCGCTCCAGTCACGTAGCTAGCTTCGTCAGAGGCTAAGAAAGCACACACATTTGCCATTTCCTCTGGTGTGCCGCGTCGTCCCATCAGAGCAGCCGTGACGGTCATTTCTTCCATCTCGGCGTCCATTGGCCCAGTTTCTTTATGAGTCCAAGCGGTATCGATCGCACCCGGACAGAAACAGTTGGCGCGAACACCATATTTAGCTTGTTCAGCTGCTACACCCTTTATAAAAGAATGTATCCAACCTTTCGTACCACTATAGGGAGAGTTTTTCGGCACCCCATTGAAACCCGCTTCTGAGCCAGCCGCGACAATGTTGCCTTGGGTTTTTTGCAGGTGTGGCAAGGCATACTTGGTCATCAAGAAGGCGGAACGGATATTCATCCTGATGGTTTCGTCGAAAACCTCTATGGGATAGTCCTGAGTTTCAGCCGTTGCCAAGAACACTCCCGCGTTATTCACCAGGACATCTAGACGCCCATATTTTTTGATCGCGGTTTGGACACAAGTTTGAGCCTGAGAGGGTTCTGAGACATCGCCCCCATAGGCAATTGCTTCACCGCCGTATTGATTGATGGCTTCAACAACGTCCTGAATCGGGTCATCCGGTAGTCCATTGACTACGACTTTTGCCCCTTCTTTAGCAAACTTGTGTGCGATCGCTTCGCCGATCCCAGTACCCGCACCGGTAACAATCGCAACCTTTCCTTCCAGCCGTCTACTCACTTTCTTTCCCACCTTTTTTTTCTTGTGCACCATCCTTTTCACATTTTGAAATTGACCTTACCTCTGCCTCTAGTAGGGTTACTCACGTCTATCTTTGGTAGGTTTAACTCCTCTTTTTAGTTTTGTTAAGTTTCAGGAGTTGAAGTTAATAGGTATTTATGACATACGCTCCTACCAGCAGCTACGACCAAGGTAAACAAGCCCTCAAGGCATTGAATGTAGACGATCAACTCGGTTTGCTGTGGTTTGTTTACACCAAGCTCGGTAGCTCAATTACACCTGCTGCTCCAGGAGCTTCTGGCTCTGAAATCGCTCAAGGGTTGTTCAATCAAGTTAAAGAACTGCCCCATGAACAACAGCTGCAAGTGATGCGTGATATTGCCTCAAATGCAAACACTTTAATTAGTCGGGAGTACGGGTCTTTAAGCCCTGAAACCAAACTGGCATTTTGGTACTTTTTAGCCCAAGGAATGGAAAACGGAACTATCATTCCCATGCCTCCTGACTATGAACTTCCCGCAGCTGGGAAAAGCTTGTTAGGACAAATAGAGTCAATGGAATTTAATCAGCAAATCGATTTTCTCCGGGGTGCCGTATTACCAATGGGTGCTGAAGCCAAAGGTGGTGCTGAAATCTAAGGTATAGCAAAAGACAGAAGGCACAGGGCAGAAGACAGAAGGTTTATTACTGCTACGTGGTCGTTTCAGCCGTTAACTCTGTCCTAACCTTTATGACCACAGCGATATCTAATGTAGGGGCTTTCCGACTGGAAAGCCCCTACAAGGCTAAAGATACAAAAGTGGGATTTAGGATACTCCCCTGGTACCTAACCTCTAAAGTCGTATTTCCCTGACTTTAGAGGTAGAACTTTTCTGGGTGGGATAGGTGCCAAGACAGAGGAGGAATGGTTGAGAGACAAGTATTTTTAACTTGAGCCTAGGATTTTTCTTTGGAATTCTTTTGACTTTGCATAATA
>NZ_DATNPA010000286.1:0-2528 GCF_036703385.1 Allocoleopsis sp.
GAAGACCCTGAGTTTGAGACGTTCTACACCAAGAACATTCTCTTAAACGAGGGTCTACGGGCTTGGATGGCTCCCCAAGACCAACCCCATGAGCACTTTGAGTTCCCTGAGGAAGTTCTGCCTCGCGGTAACGCTCTGTAAGAAATAGCTGACTTAATTTTCCGATAAGCTTCATACCCCTACCCATCGGTAGGGGTATTTTTTTGAAGCTAAGCCCATAAAAATTTCTTTGTGTTATGTTGATGAAAGGTGCTAAGCACCTAGTCAATTACGGCAATAGAACCGTATAGGGATTTATAGGAGGTGATGCCCATGACAGATAGCAGTAAAACCATGGGTCATCTGGTTGGAGTTAGCCGGCTGTGCGCCGGGGCTGTTCTCTAACAGTCAGCTCGGTTCTCTTCGGAGAATCATATTAATTGATAGACTGAGCTGGAGCGGAGTTCCTTCCGGCAGTCTGGTTTCAATCAGAAGACCCGCTAGACCGCTTTCACAATGAGTGTAGGGAATTTAACCCAAGCACTTCCCGTGAAAGCGGATAGTTTTTTAGGGGCTGAGCAGGATACTGGTGTTGGGTTGAATAGCATCGCGAGGAAGATAAGCTATGGCTGAGCTACTCACGGATACAGAAATTCAAGAACGCGCCAAGCAGCTAGAAGGCTGGACAGTAGAAGGGAAAGAGCTAAGGCTGACTCGAAAATTTAAGGATTTTGTGGAGGCGATCGCATTTGTGAATCAGCTCGTCGAACCCGCTGAAGCCGCCGGACATCACCCCGACATAGAAATTTCTTACAACAAAGTGACCGTTAGTTTGACAACCCATGATGCTGGCGGCTTGACTTCCCAGGACTTTGACCTAGCACAAGTGATTTTTCAAATATAAGTTGGGTTAAAATTTAGTTAAAGATAAAACGCTACGGCTCTTTATCTAAAAACCCAAGAGCATGAGCATCAAACCCTTGCAGGTCTAGGCAAAGGGAGATTCGTCTAGGCAAAGGCAGATTCATTATTCAGTAAAACTCAAGAAAAAGTCTGTCTAGCCTATGTTACATAGACGATGTACCATAATTCAGGAAGGACGAGACAACTCTTTCTACTAAGGTGTGAGGATAAGAGAAGATGTCTAATTTACTGTGGAGAGCTTTAATTGTTAGTCCAGCTGTATTAGGCGCAACCCTGCTAATCTCAGCGGGTGCCGCTCGTGCAGCCGGGAGTGACAGCTTAATCGCCAATGACAGCCAGAAGGCTACAGCAACTGTTCAGCCTCAAGCTCCAGAGGCTCAAAAGTCAGAAGAACAGTCTCAGGCGATCGTGCCAACAGCGGAAACAACCTCGCCAGAGGCTAAGCAACAACCCGAATTTTCAACAGCCGCTACAGCCACTTCAGCACAGCCTCAGCTGGCTGACCTGAAATTACCCTCTCAAGTGTCTTTGACTCCTAGTCAACTGACACCGGCTAACCCAACAGCACAAGATGCAGCCCCCGCAGGATTGCCTCAAGCCGCGCCAACCTTGGCTCAATCGGCTCCTGGAGAATCCAATAGTGCTGACGTTTTAAATCAAATCAACCGCTACAGCCGTGAAGGCAACAACGCGGCTTCCCAAGACCAGGTAACCAACGTCTCCCAGCTGAGCGATGTCAGACCCACGGACTGGGCTTATGAAGCCCTGCGCAGTCTGGTAGAGCGCTACGGTTGTATTGCTGGATATCCGGATGGCTCGTTTCGCGGTAACCGGGCAATGACTCGCTATGAGTTTGCCGCTGGTTTAAATGCCTGCTTACAGCAAGTCGAGCGTTTAATTGCCTCCAGCACATCTGAATTTGTGACCAAGAGCGACCTAGAAACTCTACAGCGCTTAGTGGATGAATTCAGGACAGAACTGACAGCGCTGGGAACACGAGTTGATAAACTCGAAGGGCGTGTGGCCTTCTTGGAAGACCATCAGTTCTCAACAACCACCAAACTTGGCGGAGAAGCCATCTTCGCTCTCACGGACGAGTTCGGTCAGCGTGTTTCCAACAACACGGTATTCCAAGACCGGGTTCGTCTGACGTTCAACACCAGCTTTACCGGGAAAGACCGTTTGGTAACTCGTCTAGCGGCGGGCAATGCCAATGTCTTCAGTAACAGCAGCACGGGCGGCAGTTTATTTGAAGGGCAACAAACCTTTAACATCGGTAACACGGGTAACAACAACGTTGCTCTAGACTGGTTGGCGTACTACTTCAACTTTGGCAGCTCTAAAGTTTACTTGGCTGCTACGGGAGGGATTCATAGCGACTACGCCCCCACCCTCAACCCTTACTTTGAGGACTATGATGGCGGCAATGGTGCTCTCTCAACCTTCGCCTCGGAAAACCCAATTTATCGAATTGGTGGTGGTGCCGGTGCTGCAATCAGTCTTGGTGTAGGTCCGTTACAGAGTATCCTGGGGCCTAGCACATTGACCGTCGGTTATTTGGCAGGGGCTAATAATGGTCCAAATGGCCTATTGAATGGTTTTGGAGCAAATAATCCCAAAGAGAA
>NZ_DATNPA010000287.1:0-5113 GCF_036703385.1 Allocoleopsis sp.
GTGTTACCCGCTTCCGAAAGCGTGGAAGGGAAGGGCGTTTCTAGACTTTGTTGCGGTGCCCAACTTCCCGATTGGTTCTGTTCGTTGAGCAGGTAACCAACGGCTTTTTCCAGGATTGCAGCGTCAACGCCTACAATTTGCCCAATCAGTGCCAACAAGCTGAAGGCTAAGGCAGTGTGGAAGATGGACGTGTTATCACCACTCCATAATCCGAACCCGCCTGTATTAGGATTACGGAAGATGGTAAGGTAGCGATCGCGTCCTCCTTGCAAATTCTTTTTGAGATTCTGGGCATACTCCGGCGTCAGCTTCTCCTGGCGTTCCAAGTACCTGTAGAGAATGAAGTTCGGTAATGTAGAGGCATACGTTTGTTCGCAACATCCATAGGGATACTTAGCCAGAGATTCAACCCCTTCAATCACCGCTGCTTGTGCATTCGGCATCAAGGAGAGAATGCCCAAGGTAAAAATTTCATCTCCCGCTAAATCAAACACCCATTCGATGGGATTTTCCTCGGTTAACGGGGCAGTATAGCGCTGAATTTCCGGTTCTCCTGGTGGTTGCACTCTTAGCGGTGTATCGAGTTGAGACAGTTCTCGAAATCCATCTGTTTCTAACGACAACAAAACATTCGCATTTCCCACTTCAACCGCTTCAATCTGCCAGTTTACCAGTGTACTTTGCTTGGGTGCCAGCACTGTAATCACTTGCTCTTCCAGGTAAGCCCGAATTTTTTCAGTCTGGAGTTTGAGGGTAACCTCGTTGAACTCCTGATTCGATAGATTTTGCACAATCGTTCTCAGAGTACTCTTATCGCCCCAAATCATTTCTGATGGATTCTTGATGGTGGTAAACAGCGGATTTCTGACAATGACGCGATGAGTTACCATGCCAAAACTAGAAGCACCGATGATAAAGATAACGACATCGTATTCAGTAATCGCATCACTGCCTTTAAACTCAACCATTGCTGAAGTTGAACCCCTCTTAATATCAATAGGGTCGATACATTCAACTTCAATAAAATCTTCACGCACAACAAGAGAGGGAACTGAGGCAGATTGAGAGGTTTTGTAAGCTAACTCATCGACCCCTTCTTGAAAGAGATCGGGAGCACAACAATATAAGTTATAATCCAAGGCATCATCAACATCAGCCGCACCAAATCCGCCCGGTGCTGCTGCCATTGGTGACCTCATTATCATCTCCTGCCTCGGCACCATTCCTCTCGGCTGTCCCATTGCCGGATACACGGGAGGAGGTGGCGGCATCTGAATTAACTGATGGAGATTTGACCTTAATTCACGTTTAATATTTGATACATATTTTGGAGGTCTTGCCCAGGCTGTTTCAATCCGAATACCCGCGTTATACAGCTCTACATGGTAGATTTGAAACTCTTCAATGGCCTTGAAACTCTGTAGCACCTGAGACACCTCACTACTGGGATAGGTGCTAAGCAATAATGTTTTCAAGAATTGGTCTTTTTCCTTTATCCAGTTTTTTCCGGCTGAAGTAAGCTGCTTTATCCAGTTTTTTCCGGCTGAATTAAACTGCTTTTCTAATCCATATTCTTCGGATAGATGAATGAGAATTAGTCTACCTTTATGACTCTCATCCAAATATGACCATCCGTGCCACGATACACCAGCTAAATTAATTTGAGAAGTCTTGGTCTTTTCCTGAATTGTTGCCCATTCATTGATGGCAATTGGCGAAAAATGGTTTAGTTCTTTAGTTATTGCCTCTTGGTTGAAGCGAGTCCCTAGGACCTCATCCTTAGTTGCTCTGGGAATTCTTCTATCGATCAACCACGCAACAAGCTTAGCCTCTTCAGCAAGAGGTTGAGGGAAGTTGACTTTTACCTGAATGGGTTCGCCTGTGGCAACTTCACCAAGTCCTTCAGCTGTCGCTTGCCAAAGCGGAGATTTAGCGCTGTCGTCAGGAAGGTTTACAGGTATGGGAATATCCCGTTCTTGGAATTCTGGGAAATCTCTTAATACACTGATTTTTAACTTGAGAGGAGAGGCTACTTTTTTGGGAATCTTGAACGAAACTTGTCCCCTACTAGAGGATAGCTGGAAATCGATTGATCGCACCACTACATCCCCTATCAGTTCTGCTGAACCTACGGTAATCTTTTGAATGACATTGCGCCGTCCTTTTAGGCTAATCTCAACATTAACCTCTTCTCCGGCTGCGTATTCTGACTTATCTAAAGAGACATCAATCCAAATATCTTGAGACGCCCAAGGAATCACGCGAATAGATTCTTCTACTTCTTGCCGAACTCCTGCAACAACCGCTGATGCCGATATTTTGAAGGTTGTTGGGTCGTCAATATCCTGAAACTGCTTTTCATACACAACTTTGCCGCTGGCATTCGTTACTAATTTAGGATGTTTGACACTTTGCCAAAACTCATCTGAGCCTGCTATTAGTAAATCAATGGGGATTCCCTGTAGCGGCATACCCACCGGGTCTGTTACCTTGATTTCGAGTGCGATCGGAATATCAGGTTTTACGTCTTTAAGCGGTGATATAATATTAAGAGAGATATTGAACGGTTTGGTGACGACCGTATAAGTCCCCTGACAAGAACCCGTTCGAGATTGTGGGTCTTCTACTTCTATTTCCCATTCATAGATTCCGGATTCAGTCGCTGATAGATTGAACTCATAGTGACCATCTGGCAATTCTAAGTTAGACAAAGCATCCTCTCTAGCCAGAACTCTTTCTCCACTTTCGATCAGTTGATGAACAACCAGCTTGCCTTGTTTAACCTGTGCAACGGGTTCCCCAAAGAAATAGCGAATATTAACCGCTGCATGAGTTGGAGAATTGAATAAGAACCAGCGAGGGACTTGATGTTGAATTTCGATTTCTGGCTTCTCGAAGCGAATCACCTCAACCGAGGCTTCGTCAAGTTGCTCATCTTCCTGTTTCAGGACAAGTTTCCATTGTCCTGTGGGGTCATGTTCTGATAGTTCTAAGCGAAATAAGGTGAGAAGGGATTGTGATTGGATTGCGATCGCACGTCTTTCCACGCCACTGGGGTCAATCAGGGTAAGGCTTAGAGACTCTCCTGAGAGTTGAACAGCACCATCCTGATTCAGGTCACGATGAACAACAAATCCCTGAATATTAGCGCCAGGACGTACCTTCGCCGTAGGCAACCAAATTAATCCTTTCGTAACCACTTCCAGGTCTTTGAGGTGAATTAGACATTGCTCTAGAATGCCATTGTCTTCTGTCCAAAATCGCAGAAAAGAGGGCAGTTGCTCAGGTATATAGAGCAATTCACGAGTATCATTAACAACCCAACGTTCGTGTAAATTCAACGGGTCTTCGATGTGCAGTGTGCCTTTTTTTTCAACCCAGACGCGATAGTAGGAGCCTTTATCTTTGGGTAGCTGTTCTAAACCCCAAACTTCAAATTTCATGACCTCTTCCCCCAAATATGTGGCTCAATCTTGGCATAGCTTTTTTGAAGCGTCACGTATCTGAGGTGAATCATTACCCATTCCATGAAGATTCTTATATTTCGCGATCACTCGTAAAATTTTTCGCTGGCTTATCCCTCCAGGAGTTGGGGGAAAGCACAATTCCTAAGAAACTGGAATGTTTTGACATTAGCCAACATCACACCTGGGAGGAAGGACGCTCCCCAAGGCAACCTTATTGATAAAACTCAACAAAGTAAATTAAAATTACGTCTTAGGTTAGATTGACAATAAGCCACGGCTAATCGATTAGCGAAGAAAGTTCATCCCGAATTATCGAGTTGCCATAGCTAGTGGTCTGTCAACCAAGTTTTGATAGGTTTATAGTGAGCGCTCAATTCGCTAAAGCGCTTACTACGAACAGGATAAGCACCCCTCGAATCAAACTTGACACTCTACTAGGGACTGTCCAGAAGAACAGGAATTGGCGATCGCAAGTCATCAATTACCAGTGGCTCATGTCTATCAAATCTTAGATTTAAGAAGTGAAGGTAAAAATGAAACGTCTAATCGTTTGCTGTGATGGAACATGGCAACAATTAACCAGTCCTTGCCCAACCAATGTCGTTAAAATTGCGCAAGCGATTACACCGTTTGCTAATGATGGAACCCCTCAAGTACTCTACTACGAGCAGGGGGTGGGTACGGAGGATGAAGCCGACAAGATTTTTGGCGGTGCGTTTGGTAGAGGCATTGACGACCATATCCAAGATGCCTATCGCTTTTTGTGCCTCAACTATGTTGATGGAGATGAAATTTACCTGTTTGGCTTCAGTCGCGGCGCTTATACGGTAAGGAGTCTTGCCGGACTCATATACAATTCGGGTCTGTTAAGACGCTACCACATCCGTCAAGTGCCAAAAGCTTATGACCTTTACACGAGTAGGGGTAGTAAACCGGGTGACCAAGAGTGCATAGAGTTTCGGCAAAAGTATGGCGATCGCGTCCCGATTACTCTTTTGGGTTGTTGGGATACCGTGGGTTCTTTGGGAATTCCCGATCTAACCCCCTTCTTGCACCTCGACCAACGAATTAATAACAAATACCGGTTCCACGACACCCAACTCAATCGTATGATCCAAAACGCCCTCCATGCGGTGGCGATCGATGAGACACGTAAAGTCTTTGATGTGACGCCGATGGTGAAACATCCTGATGCCAAAGGTCAGGTTCTGCGCCAAGTATGGTTTCCAGGCGCTCATAGCTGTGTCGGCGGTGGGTCGGAGGATCATCGCAAACTCTCAGATGCAGCGTTGAAGTGGATGATCGACTCCGTTGGCGAATTAGGGTTAGGTCTTGAGTTCGATCTCAGCTACATTAATCCTGCGATCGAGACTGACTTTAGCTGCGATTTTCACTTTGAGGTCAAGAGTCTCATGGGTATAGCGGCAACATTGGCGGGAGCTATACTACGGGATGTTGACGCTGAGTTTGAGGACTTGCATGAAAGTGCCAAACTCCGCTGGAAAAAGCGATCGGACTATCGACCGGAAAACCTGAAAAAATACCTCGCTCAACTCGACCTTTAATAAACTGTTGTGCCTTTAATTCCCATTATCAGGTTTGTAGAAGAGTTAACATCAACCTATAATGTAGGGTGGGTTAGCAAT
>NZ_DATNPA010000288.1:0-3440 GCF_036703385.1 Allocoleopsis sp.
AGTAAATAAATTCAGCTTTTTCAACTAAAGCTTGGGCAATGTGCAAATCTTTTTTTGAGAGCCAACAAGGATAATCGGCTGCTTTCATTTCTTCTCCCAGTCATTGCAATCTTTTTGACCATAGGGATGCATCGCGCAAACCATGTAGGCACAGGAAGCCACCTCTCCGACTAAATGTTTGCATCCTTTGCAGCTAGCAAGGCAATATTCAGTCCCCCATAAATCTTGTACCAATTCCTCCCATTTAACATCCCTAACATCTTCATCGTCTTCTTTATTTTCAGCTCTGCCAGCAACAGGAGTTCTGCCACTTCCTCCAGCCAAATAAATAGCACCTGATGCAATTAATCCAGCTATTCCGATTGCTCCAATATTTGCGGCAGCAGAGGCTACTCGTTGAACTGGTTTTTCTAGTGGCTGAATCGTTCTACCAAGTGCGATAACTCCACTGACGATGCCACACCCCAGTAAGGCGGTAGCAGAAATATTGACCAGTAGTAACGAGTATCTCCCTGTTGTTTCAGAAAAATCGACTAGCGCTTTTTTCATTGCTCTATTCCCCAGTTATTATCTTCATCGAATCCGAGTTCTGACAGGTCGCGCATCATTGAATCTATTAATTCGGAAGCCATCCGATATTTATCGTGGCTTCTGCCTCCAGACTTCACCCCCCATGCCAGCATAATCGTCTTTTCTTTACCCATTTTTTTTGCTAATAACAGCCGAAGCATGAGAAGCTTCCCGTCTCGGTCTAAGCCGTCGAACAGGGGTGGAAGGGTCTGGGAAGCCTCCCTAGAAGCTTCCGCTAAGGCTTCCTCAATCTTGATCGACAAGGCTTCCATCGAGATTCCATCAGGCTTCCGGCTCACCAACGCTTCTAGGGGTGGAAGCTTCCGCTCCGGAAGGGGGGTTTCTGTGGAAGGGTCGCTGTCAGGGTTAGTTTCTAATAGATTGGTCTGCTCTTTTTCTCCTGAGCTAATATCGGCTATAGTTCGCTTCCAATCTGTTAGGTCTGGGATTCTAGCCGGATGCTTTCCTACCATGCAGCATGGAAGTGGTTTTCCTTCACGAGTGCGACGCGACTGCTGCCAATCCAGTTCGTTCAATACGGCTGTCCAATACTCATAGTCTTCGCTGTCATTGCGACATTGGTTACGAAGTGATTTCGCATAGTCGATGGCGAACTCTCCCAGCCTGATATCGGTAAAACATTCCTCTAAATCGCTTTCTCCTTCAAATCCCCAAGTTGCCACATTTTCCCCTTGAGCCAGTGCAATTAATCGCAGCATTGCCTCACGAGCAACGGTGATAATATCTTTCATCATTGCCTTAGCGGAAGGAGCCATTTCGATATTCTGTTTTGTCTCTGCGTTGCGTTCTCTAATTGCCTTTACGTTGGTGTTGATGAGTCGCCATTCGTCCACCACAAAATTCGTCAATTCAAACGTTTGACCCGCTGACATTAGAGGATAACGCCGATACATCTCTGCGTGAATCCATTGCAGTTTTGCTCGAATAGTTTCATAGTCAAACCAGAGTCCATAAACTTTCAGACCGACCCAGTTCCAAGATTTTTTCTTAGGAGTAATAACAAAACGTTCGCCTCCTAAAACGTCTAATAGCCAATCAACGAAGGTGGTCTTGCCCACACCTGTACCACCAATGATGCGGAGATGGGCAAACTTATCAGGTTCGGTGCGGAGACGAGAAAAGTCAAATAATGCAACGACGATAGGTTCCTTCTTCATCGGCTGAGGCGATTCCACTTCCACCGCTGGCATTTCTTGAGATTGCGGGTCTGATGAGGTGACAACTTCAGCTTGAGTTTCAATCGCGTTCAGCTTCGTTGAAGTTCCAACGGCTCCTGTCGGCTCAACGAATTGAGGTTGTGGCAGAGAGGCAAATTGTGGTTGGGGCAGTTCAACAAACTGCGGCTCTGTTGGCAAGAGCATCTGGGCTTGATGCTGTTGAATGGCGCTGACCTGCTGGTAGTTCACTCGTGGATCTACTGTGACTGCTGCCAAATGCTTATTTAGGGCATCTTGAGTTGGCAAATTCCCTTTAAGGTTGATGTACCAATCTAAGAGCCAACGGTAGGCGTAAAAGCGCTTTCCTCCTTCCACTCCGCTAAGAAAATCAGTCAGGTTGGGAATAAAAGTTTTTAGCATCCCAAATTCGTACCGCTCAATCGGATTGAGGTGGAATATCAAATCCACCAGCTCATTCTGAGAAGCGAACCACTCCTCACGGGCTTCTTTATCGCCCATTGCTGATAGAAATTCGATGAAATTGCCTCGGATAAAAGGGAGTGGAGCGAACTGATGCGAATCATTCAAATCTCGCGCTACTGCCCAGATATACCCCGCTCCGGCAAGTGTGCCACCAATCAGAGCTAGGGGACTGGTGGCGTAACAGACCGCTCCAACTACACCTCCAGTTAAAGTAATTAGCTTGGCAATGTTCATGCCCGTTCGCTCATCCTTAGCCCGGACTAAAAGCTGTTCCTGGCGTTCCATCAACCAACTCGCCACATTACCCGCCTCCAAGTGCTCAATGCAGGGATAATCGCTTCTTAATCGCTGAGTTTCCTCTGTTGTTAGAGTTGGTAAATTTTGCATAAAACCTCCTAAAACAAAACCCCACAGAATCGGGCTGTGGGGCGCTATTTATTCCCCAGTGGGGTTACTTCGAGCTAGCCTGCTTGCGAATGCTATAGCCGATTTCTCCGGCTGCCATCGTGAAAATGTTGTAGGCGAAGCAGGCTAAAACCATTCCTGGGTTTGTGTACCTGAAGGGGTTGCGACCTACGAAGGTACTAACTAAATCAAACCCCCAGAAAAATAGAGCCGTCAATCCGCCTGAATTTCTCTCTCTCATACCTGCGCGTTTGTAGTCACCCCACAAAGCTCTGGCTAAATCGATTGTGTTTTTTGGCTTTTGGGGTAACGTGTATTGTTGAGCGTCCTCAAACTCTTTTTTAGCCTCAGCCGGTGGCTTGCTGCGTAGCGTTTTAGCTTCTTGGGTTTGCACGAGATAACTGATAGCTAGGGAAATCCAAAATAGCAGATTAAAAGGCAACGTCAACCAGCCAATCCAGCCAATCCAGTTCCGTTCAAACCAAGGAAATAAAGGGGTTCCTTGAAACATCATTTGCCAGATGCCATCCGTGCTAAGTAGGGTGCCAATCCAAAAAGCAATTGACCCTAAAATTTTTGCTCCTGCGCCATTTCGCTCGGCAAACTGAGCGAATATCGCTGTCACGAAGCTGATGGGAATTGCAAATAAATCGACTACCCAACGAGCGATAATGTCTGCCCAGTCAGACCAGGATTTATGCTCATGAAATTTTTGTTCATCCGGCTGGTCAGTTTCTTTGCTGTTGTTGGTATTTGCGCCAAGTGCCATGATTAATTCTCCTTGCTTACTGAACGGGAGCGTTA
>NZ_DATNPA010000289.1:0-23201 GCF_036703385.1 Allocoleopsis sp.
AGTAGCAAAGCGGGTGGAACTATCCCTTTAACTTGAATAAACTTTCGTGCTGCTGTGACCGGTTTATCTTCGCCGCTTTCGAGATTATACTGAGGCACATGCTCCAGAATCTTACGCCCTTCCTGGCGACGGCGACTTTTGCGCTTGCGTCTTCTTGCCAACCTCTTTACCTCCTCTTTATGCTGACAGTTGTAATGATAGTTACAAAAGCCGTCGAAAGTATATCGGCTTGAGTTCCAAATATCAAGTTTTATTTACAGATTGATACAGAATGTGCAAATTGCTTCGATGGGAATGCTCAAAATGAAGAAAAACGGGAAATTTATTAGAAAAAACCATACAATTATTAACACATATTAATAATGGTGTCTAGCCGAACTTTCTTCATCCTTGGTTAGTCGAACGCAGAGATCATAGTCAGTTTTATGGCAGGTTCGACATTATAGAGAAAGATTCAGTCGCGGTTTCCAGGGAAGCTCGCTGTCACAGATTTAGTCATCCTACACCTCATGTTCATTCCTGCCAGTTCAGAATTTGTCGCGTTATGTAAATCACAAGTGGCAGTGTTAACTCAAGGGCTGGGTGCCGCTTTGAGTGCCGTGTATTTAACAGAAGAACTAATTGAGGGAAGCCAAGCCAAGCTCATTCCTGTAGTGATTTATCCTGAGGCAACTGGGGTTTGGGAAGAGGATGATCCAGATCTAGTTCTGCCTGAGCTTCGGGGTAAGATTAAAGCGATTCCCCAATTATCGAGAGCGGTACCACGCCTGCTCCCCCATGTCTCCAACAATGACCAGACGGTAGATTCAACCTCACCAGACTGGACAGACAATTCCTTGCAGCGGCATCGTCAGGTTGTTTTGCCCCTGAGGCATGAAGGGGTAATGATGGGGTTGTTGGTGACAAGCCGTGAAGACCGACCGTGGAATGAGAAAGAATTGGCAACGATTGAACGAATTGCTCGAACTTTGGCGATCGCATACATCATGGATCAGCGTCGAGCTTGGTTCGAGCAGCAAATGGCTCAATCGAGTCGTTTACAAGCTCAACAACGCGATCGCCTTGATGACCTACTGCATCAACTGCGCAATCCTTTAACAGCTTTACGGACGTTTGGCAAGCTGCTATTTAAGCGACTGCTTCCTGGGGATAAAAATCGGGATTTGGCATCCAGTATTTTGCGCGAGAGCGATCGCTTACAAGACTTACTTAAAGAGTTTGATACCTATCTGGAGACTCGTGAAACCGAGCCAGCGCCCCTCTTGCTTCCAGCCGCAACTTCGCCTGAGGCTTCTGCACGATTAAGAACTGGCAACTGGCAGCTGACAACTGGACAAGACTCTTCCCAATCCCTAATTCCCATTGCCCCTAATCCTGATTGGAATTTGAGCGATAACCTGAATGCAGCGGAGGATGATAGCGCTCAAGCAGCTGCGCAGAAGCTAGCGAGATTTAGTCCGGGAAAACCCCAACTTAACCAATCTTTAGGCCCCATTTCAATAGCAGCGGTGTTAGAACCCCTAATTGATACCGCCAAAGCGATCGCTCAAGACCGCAATCTGGAATTTTTTGCCCAAATTCCACACAACTTACCGCTGGTACGAGGTAATCCTAAGGGTTTACGTGAGGTGTTGAGCAATCTCATCGACAATGCATTGAAATACACGCCATCAGGGGGAGAAATTCAGATCCGAGTCGGTATTTTTTCACAAACAGCTAAAGGCAACTGTTTAGCGGTGGGTGGAACCCAAAATTTGCCCCTTCAGGTGGAGAACGTTACCCAGCCGACAGAAACAGACACAGCGCAACAACAACAGCGCTTGGCAATTCTCATTAGTGATACCGGCCCTGGAATTCCGCCTCAAGACTTAAAACATTTATTTGAGCGACATTATCGGGGCGTTCAGGCATTAACAGCCATTCCTGGCAGTGGTTTAGGCTTAGCGATCGCTAAAGAACTCATCGAGCAAATGCAGGGTGAAATAGAAGTATTTAGCCCAGCGCAACCAGTCTGGGCTAAACAAAGCTCGGAATCTCAGATGGGTCAGGCTCAAAACAATTCAGCGCAGGGAACAACCTTTGTTGTCTGGTTGTCTATCGCATAAATAGAACAAGCTTTACTTAGGGGTTGGGGATTAAGAATTGGGAAGATTGTTCAGCCGAAGTGCTGCGATCTTCCCTTTCAATCACCAATCCCTTATTTAGCGGTGACCGTCAAGGGAGAGAGTAATTTCAGATTCAAGTCAGTATTGGGTTGAATTGCAATCAAATCGATGCTATTACGACCCAAGAAGGTTTGGATCAGGTTTAAGACGACACCAGCGCCACCGCCGATCAAGAGTTCTTCCGTTGCGATCGCGCGATCGCCCGTGACTGCTGCAACCGCAGCGGCAGCTGCCGTACCCAAGACAGCATTTTTCACAAGATTGCCCACATTAATACCCTTACGCACGGTTTCGGTAGTGGTAATTACGTCAGAAGAGGCGTTAATGGTTTTCTCTTGACCATCGATTACGATCTTCTGAGCCACAAACTGGCTACCACCTTGGTCTTTGACAGGACGCAACTCACCAGTAACCGTACTGCCAGCAGGAATAAGTACTCTACCGTCAGAGGTGGTGATGTTGGCAGCTACTTTCACAGTCAAGGGCACGGTTTCGTCTTTGGTGACCAGAATTTTGTCTTTGTCGTATGTTACAGGGATAGAGGTTCCCGCAGGAATCGTGACATCGGTCGCGACTTGCGGTGCATTAACGATGTAGGGGGAATTGATAGCTTGCGCGTTTCCTGAGCTGACGAGTGCTTGGTAGATGAAAGCAGCGACCTCGGCTCGCGTTGCATTTCGTAAAGGATTCAGGGTCTTGAGGTTAGCATAGTTCACCACGATCCCCTTTTCCGTTGCTGCGGCGATCGGCGATCGAGCGAAGTTAGAAATGCTTGAGGCGTCGTTGTAGTAACTCAGATCCGTGGATACTGATTGAGTTGGACTGTAATTCAATCCATTTGCCAGCGACGTTAAGACTTGTTCGCGAGGAATATTCTGTTCAGGTCTAAAGACGTTACCCGGATAACCGGCTAAAAATCCGGTGGTGTACGCGTCCTGAATGGCGGTGTATGCCCAGTAGGTAGAGGGAACGTCAGAGAACTGAATGGCATCGCGAACTGTACCCTTATTAAACTCCTTATTCGCTTTGCGCATCATTGCAGCGAATTGCGCTCTAGTGACTGGGGTATCCGGTCGGAACGTGCCATCGGGAAATCCAGCAATGATATCCCGACTAGCTAGTTCAGAAATAAAATTCCGTGCCCAATAGTTGGATGAAACATCTGAAAAAGTGGTGCTTTGGGCAAAAGAAGGAGCCGCTGAAAAGATCGGTGCTATAGCTCCAGCAGCTATTCCCAGAGCTAAAAAGGCGGCTGTTCCTGATTGCCAGCGAGGTAAGTTAGACATGTAAGGCGTTCTCCAAATTCGTCTGTCCTGTTGAGAAAATAGACCTGAGAGGTCATGAAATGTTCCTAGAACTTCCCAAGTGTAAAGTTTTGATGAATCATACAGCAAAATCCTCAATTATGCTGTTTTTTAGCTTGGTAGTTGATGAAGAGCTTAATGATCAAAGACGCCAGAGCAGTCAATTAGTTGCCTTCTAAGGAAAATAGATTCCTGGGTCAAGGCATCCAATTAGAGCATCACAAGTTGAGATTAGGGCCCGCGAATGGTTACCCTAATCCAATCCCGAAATCTCCAGCTTTCTCCTTGCTTAGCTAGGAGAACATACTGAGGTTAGTGTACAGCTGGTCTCAAACTCTAGGTTTGTTGGTCAATCCACCGACGGTAAAGTTTTTGAATGGCTTTGAGGACATTGTTTTGTCTTGACTTCGGTGTTGTTCCACTGTCTGGATCGAGAAGCTGTAAGCGAGTCAAAAGTTTCGCTTCCTCTGTAGCAACCTCGCCATCGCTATAAATCAAAGCGCTGAGGGCTTCCATCAGACGCTGATAATCTTCTGAGCTGGGTTGATCGCCTAAATATTCTTTCACCCAGGTATAACACTCATCCGGTAAAACAGCTCTGAGTTCATACAATAGTGGCTGAATCTCTGGGTCATCAGCAATCCCGGCTTCCTTGGCGACTCGCTGAAGATACTCCCGCTCCTCCTGCTGAATTTTGCCGTCTATCCAAGCTGTACCGATCAGAATTTTGACCAGTTGTTTAACCGTCGAGTTGGCAACCATGACATTTTCCTCTGACTATATGCCCCTCTATCTTAGGTAGGGGTTTGGAGGAGCAATAGTCCCTACCCTATACATTTTTGTTATCTTGCTCACGGACGATGCACAAGACGCACCATAAAGAAACCATCCATCTGATATCGGTGAGGCCAAACTTTAATCCAGCCTTGAGGGGTAGAGAAGGCACTGAACGGTGAGTCGGACGAGGGTGGCTCAATTTGCCATTGGCAATGGCGCTCAAGAAAGGGTTGAATGACACCTTCGTTTTCCTGGGGATGCAATGTACAGGTGGCATAAACCAAAACGCCTTCAGGCTTCACCCAACTAGCAGCCTGTTCTAAGAGTTCTCCTTGTAGAACCGAAAGCTCTTGTACTGTCGTAGGTGTAATGCGCCAACGGATGTCAGGGCGTCGATGCAGGGTGCCTAAACCCGAACAGGGGGCATCGAGTAAGACCCGATCTGCTACTGGCAGCCGTTCTTGGCTATCTGCTGAATTGATAAATTGGGAGAAATGGCGGCTGTCGCCAGTACGGATTTGAATCGATTGTAATTGCAGGCGCTCAGCGTTTTCTTCCAGTCTTCTGAGGCGAGAGGCTCTCACGTCGCACGCCCAAATCGTACCCATATCGCCCATCAGTTCGGCAATATGGGTTGTCTTTCCCCCTGGTGCGGCACAGGCATCAATTACAACCTCGCCCGCTTGGGGGTTAAGCAGATGACTCACTAACTGAGCGCTACTATCTTGAACAGTCCACCATCCCTCACTAAATCCGGGTAACTGTTGAATGTTACCGGCACCCCCAATCACTCGTAACGCTTGGGGAAGTTGGGGAACCCGCCGGACATCAACACCAGCAGCTTGCATCGCTGCCTCAACCTCGTCAATCGCTACCCGCAGGGGATTCACCCGAAGGTCAATCGTTGGAGTTTGGTTCAACCATTCACACAGTTGTTCGGTTTCGTCTAAACCCAACTGTTCCAACCACATCTGGATCATCCAGTCAGGAAAGCTGTGCCAGACACCCAATCGTTCTACTGGTTCTGTCGGCAACTGTAAGGGGTCATGGGATTTGGGATTTTGTTGCTCTGGAGCGATCGCATGTTTTGAGAGAGTGGAAGCTGTGGCTAAGCGCTCATACTGCCGCAGCAAACCATTGACGACGCCAGCAAGTCCTTTAAATCCATTTTCTTTAGCTAGCTCAACGGTTGTATTGACCGCTGCGCTTGCGGGGATACGTTCTTGATAGCGTAGCTGGTATAAGCCGATATGGAGGATTGTGCGGAGTTCTGGAGGCTGCTGGTGGGCTTTTTTCTTACCTAGTTGATCGATTAAGGCATCGAGTGTGCGCTGCCGTCTTACAGTCCCATAAACTAACTCTGTCACTAAACCCCGGTCAGCACTAGTTAATTGAGTATTTCGTAGCACCCGGTCAAGGGCAATATCAGCAAAAGCACCTCGTCTGTAAACGTCCCGGAGTGCTAGAAATGCCAATTGGCGAGGATTTTGCATGGAAATTCTTTAAGATGAAACCCCTAAAACACCCTTCCGCAGAATTTAGCTGGAGCTGGTATTGCACGTCAATTGTAAGCATAAGTCTTGGGCAAAACTTCAACAAAATCGCGGCATTCCCCCTCAATTACCGTCAGTTTTGAGGCTTGCTAGCTTCTAGAGTTGGCTCTAGGTTGAGTCTTTGAAGGAGTGTATCCGTGTCTTTGGCGATTTCTTGCCAAATGGCTTGCAACACGGCATCTTTATCCAGCCCAGCACTGAGGTAAGGCAGCTTTTCACCTTCAACCGCTTCTTGCACAGCGGCGGCGAGATCGGGGTATTTAACGAAGAGCTTTTTCAGCACCTGATCTCGGCATTGGTGCATTTCGTCGTAACCTTCAACGCGATCGCACTTCAAGAACTTTAGAGCTAATTTATGCCCTTCAACCACGGATTTTACCGCCGTTACGGTTTTCGGGTCACCATACACTTTATCAATGATATTCTCTAAATCGCTTAGGTCTTCCCCATATTCTTTGAGATTGATGCCATTATCCCTCTCAATCTTAATTTTCATCACTCTCACCTCCTCAATTGCCGCTTTTAGAGGAGCAGTTAAGATTGGCTGGGAAACGGGAACTGCCAGTTCTTTCGATTGTGCCAAGGAGGCGGTGCCGTAATACAATCGCGCTCCTGAACAACGAAAATAATAGCCAATGCAGAGGACAGATACGGTTAAAGGAAGTGCTAGCTTTTGTAATGACATCTGACAACCTTTAAGTCAAAAATGGTTGGGAGGAACTTTTACATTGCTGCACCCCTCTCTAACTTTGTCCATTTCTAAAAGCTGGACGTTTTTCTCTACTGAGAGTGGTGGTTGAACTTGATGTAACCCTTAACCACACTCATGCTTTACCAATCTAATTTGACTAGGTGAAGAATTTGTGAATTGTTTTTGTATACACCGTTACAGCTAGTAATTCCAGATTTAAATCAATGTGTGAATGGCTCTAGTAATCCACTGTATGTAGAATTTCCAGTTCAGTCTCAAACAGTAGCATCAACCCTTTTTAACTAAACTTTGTTGACAGAAAAATTTGTCTGATAAAAGCCCTAGAGTTCTATGTCATCATTAGGAATTAACTACCTTCTTAACAGATCGGCACGTCAAAGTGTTTGAGCCCTCAGGCAGACAGTATAAAGCCCCAGTTTTAATTGAGCTGGGGCACGCAGGAGTCTCTTTGTTTCGCTTACTAAGCAGTATTCTGAAATTAGCATTAGCACCAGTTCATTCCTCTCTACTTACAGATGGGGATTTGTGTTAAGGCCAGCGGTGTAGAAGAATACCCTCTGCCTCCTGCCGTCTGCCTTCTTGCACTAGCTACATTGAATCCCGATATTTTTGTAGCAGTTGTGGGATATAGTCATAGCCATCAACACCAATGAAGGCGATAATTTTTGAGCGCTGTTGCTCCAATAAGGCTTGGAACGCTTCCGCCCCAATTTGACCCTGCAAAATAGTTAGTAAGCCTGTCGGTTGACGCCAATCATTAGAACCAATTTGTTCCAAGAGATATGCACCTAAACTGCCGGTGTAGAGCGCTTGCTCGCGGTTTTGTAGACTGTAGCAAGCTTGGGCTAGATAGGCTAGGTTGACCCCTTGCAGGTACAAATCTCCAGAAAATTGGGCCGCTTGCCAACCTTGTTCTAGGTAGGTAATCGCCTTTTGAGGCTGTTCAATCACAACGTAGGCAATTCCCAGACTGCTGAAACCTAGCGCCTTGCTTTGATGGGAAGCATAGCCGCCGCCTACAGAATCACCCAATCGTTCTAACAACTGCAAACCCTGTTCTAGATAGTGAATCGCCCTCTCATACACTTCCGGTTCTAGCTGTGCTTGCTCTTTAGCTTGAAACACCTCACTATAGCCTAAATTGGTCAGGGCGTTGGCTTCTCCTAACCGATCGCCTGTTTGACGAGAGAGAATCAATGCTCGTTGGCTATAGTTAATGGCTTCTGAATAATTATTTTGGGCTACACAAATTCGGCTCAAGTGATTGAAATTGGCAATCTCACAAATGCGATCGCTTGCTGCACGGGCAATCTCTAGCGCTTGCTGATGGAAAGAAATTGCCCGGTCATATTGACCTTGTGCCCTCAGCGAATAACCCAACAAGGTTAGAATTCGTGCTTTCTCCTGAGTTCCTTCAACTCGCCGCAAGGGTTCATCCAGATAATTCAGTGCATCCCGCAGAGAGTTCCCATTCAAAGAGGCAAAAACGCCGCCGTAAAGGGGAAAGTAGTCTCGTTGGGCAAAGGCGCGGAGGATTTGTAGGCAAACCTGAAAACAGCTATTGACCAGCATACTCCCCTGGTCAGTAGTCATGAGCTGGTTCAAGGCATTAGCGATTTGTGACCAAATGACAGCAAATACAATAAAGGTAGAAATCGACAGCTTTGCTCCCACCCTAGCGTCATAGACCATTTTGTCGAACCAAGCTACCAGTCCTCGCTGCAAGCACTGGAGAATCACTGCCAACTCTACCCAGGCAGCCAGTTCTAAACTCGGCTGTTTGTTTGCCCATTCAAAGAGGGGTTGATTTTGGGCGATCGCCCCAAAGAGTGACTTGGGTAGAGGGCTATTCACCTGTTTGGCCCATACCGCCCAGGGGCCGCGCTGTTCGGGCAGTCCTTCAAATCCCAAAGAACCTCGGTTTTGGTCGTAAATCCAACTCACGACATAGTCTTCCAATCGCTGCCAAGATGTCAAACCGGCGCTAATACCTTGGGAGAGTTGTTGAATTTCTTGAGCACTGTCAGGGTCAGAGCTTTGTTGGGCTTGCTGCTGTAGGTCTTTGCCGAGCTGAGCAAGCTGCTGTAAGTTTAGTACCTGCTGTCGATTGGGGTCAGTCACCCGCAATAAGGCGGTGAGGCGTTCGGTCGGTTGAGCTGTAATAATCGATTGAACAGCGCCTGAAATGGCTTGTGAAGTGTGCTTTTGCTCCTGTACCCGTTCCCATTCTCCACTCAGGGTTTTCAGCGCCCTGAGGCTGCGGATGGCTTTGGCTTGCTTGATTTCGCTGACGGGGTTGTCTACCTGATGCTGGGTTGTATTGATCTGCTCTTCTAGACAGCGATCGAAGATTTCCCCTGTGCCAGTGCTGACTCCTTGCAACAACATTTGATAAACCTGCTCTTTAGAGCGGATGTTCCCTTTGAGAGTCGCTTGCACAATTTCGTCGATTAAATCGATGTAGCGATCGCGCAATGGCCTGGAGTCCGGCATCAGGTCTTACCTCACAAACAGCTGCTTTTCTTAACCTTAACAGCACCTCGCTAGTCCTACTTTTGACAAAAGAAGTCTCTGATGACTTTCTTGGGTTCAAGGCTTCTGTATAGGTAGGCAAACCCTGAACAAGCTGCCTTTACCCAACTCAGACTTGACATCCAGCGTCCCTTGGTGAGTTTCTACAATTCTTTTAGATAGATGCAATCCTAAACCACTGCCTGATCGCCTGTGGCCTCCCTGGCGAAACCGCTCGAAAATCATCTTTTGGTCTTCTGGGGATATCCCAGAGCCTGTGTCTTCCACTTCTATGAGCAGCCAAGACATCTGAGCGTCCTTCGCGTTACAGATATTACTCAGCCGCACCTCGATGGAGCCACTATCTGTGAACTTGATAGCATTTCCGATCAGGTTAGTTAACACTCGATGGAGTTCTAGGCGATCGCCGACTACTTTACTATCGATTTTTTCCGCAAAATTAGGCTTGAGAGAGAGCTTTTTCTCATCAGCTAGAGGAGACAGTTCTTGGATGACTTCCTCAACCACCCTTTGCATATCAATTGGTGAGAAGATCAAATTCTTGCGACCCGCTTCATAACGATAGACTTCTAGCAACGTATTAACCATTGCCAACAAGTTACGGTTACTGCGAGCCATTGTGATGATCGCTTCCTCCATTCCTGGGGACAGGTCTCCCAGTGCTCCCTGCTGAAATAGCATCAGCATTCGCTCTGCGGCGACGATCGGTGTCCGTAAGTCATGAGCCATCCAGGAGACAAATTCTTCCCGTTGGCGGGCAATTTGTTCGCGTTCATCGATCGCACGCTTCAATCGCAGCAGCGATCGCACCCGCGCTAACAATTCATCGACTTCCACCGGCTTGCGAATAAAATCATCCGCTCCCGTGTCTAGCCCCTTTACCACACTTGGCTGATCGAACGCCGTAATCAGCAAAATCGGCATAAACGGCAATTTTTGATTTTCACGGATGCGCTTAGTGACCTCAAAGCCATCCATCTCCGGCATCATTACATCTAGTAGTATCAAGTCGGGTGGGGATAAGTCTATCTGCTCTAAAGCGGAGCGACCATCTTCTGCCAGCGTTATTACATACCCCTCTTCTTCTAAAATTGTTTGAACAAGGAATAAGTTATCCGGAGAATCATCTACCACCAGGATGCGGGAAGGTTTGGAGGAGTGAGTCAGAACCGAAAGATTCATGAGTTAGCGGGTAATTAATAAAATTTAACTAAACTAGTTTTTCTGTCTTTGGTATCTTTTAAGATTTTTCCTTGTTGTGACTTAATCTGCCTCATCCTCCCGAAGGATCTTCTCTTAGGATTAGTCCTATGAGTAGTTGATCAATTTCTCTTCTTAGCCCTATCTTCTGCTGTCTTTCTCCAGGTCGTCATCTCCCAGGAACTAAAAGTTCATGCTTGTGAGAGTTTGTTTGGCGCTGGGAGGGTGTTGCAAGATGCCAGGGGAAGGAAAGAAATAAAAATCTCTGTCAGTTTTGTAACTGTACAGAGTTAAAACCTGAGGATGCTGGGCGGTCACTTCACTTAAAAATAAGTATATCTACTGAAAGACATTTTTTTTCAGCATCAACCACCTTACAACTCGATCTTGTCTACTCAATCTCTGCCCCTCTTCTATGCAGTCATACTCGTTCCAGAAGTTTCTGCTTTAATCTTGCTACAAATGACCCAGTCCAACGATGGATATAAGCGTCCGACTTGAGTCGTAAAGAGAAAGAAAAATTTTCCTTGCTTCAAGCTCCCGGATTTATGCACCCAAATGAGATCGAGGGGGATCAATCCTCGCA
Source organism: Allocoleopsis sp. (assembly GCF_036703385.1). Taxonomy (NCBI): domain Bacteria; kingdom Bacillati; phylum Cyanobacteriota; class Cyanophyceae; order Coleofasciculales; family Coleofasciculaceae; genus Allocoleopsis; species Allocoleopsis sp. The sequence continues at coordinate 10,830 of NZ_DATNPA010000289.1, forward strand.
TCCAAAATCTAAAATCTAAAATCCAATGGCTCTTTCTACCCTCCATCTGTAGCCAACGTGAAAGGGAGAGAATATTACCTCCCCCAGCGAAAAATAGCAGCCCCCCAAGTTAGACCCGCACCAAAGCCAGCAGCGGCAATAATATCACCCGGATGAATTTTTTTCTGGCGAACCGCTTCATCCAGGGCAAGGGGAATCGAAGCTGCCGAAGTGTTCCCATAGCGAGCAAGATTACTCAAAACTTTCTCGGTCGGAATATTGAGGCGTTGGGCAACGGCGTCGAGGATGCGTTGATTGGCTTGGTGCAACAGCAGCCAGTCTATTTGCTCAGCACTCAAGTTGGCTCGGAATAGGGCTTTTTCAACAACTTCCGGCACCTTTTGCACGGCAAATCGATAAACTTCCTTGCCGTTCATCGCAATGGGCTGAAAATTGCCTTGAGCGACATTAACCCCATTAACAATTTCCTTCGCTTGTGCCCTGTAGGCGAGTTGGAGGGCACTATTTTGAGTGCCATCACTGCGGAGTTCAAACCCCAAAAAGCGATCGCTCTCCCCAGCCTGCATGACAACCGCCCCAGCCCCATCGCCAAACAAAATACAGGTGCCTCGATCTGACCAATCCACCCAGCGTGAGAGAATATCCGCACCAATGAGCAAGACATTCTTGTAAGCGCCTGTGCGGATAAACTGAGCCGCCGTCACCATGCCAAAGACGAATCCAGAGCAAGCGGCTGTCATATCAAAAGCAACGGCTTGTGAGGCTCCCAGATGGTGCTGAATTTGGCCGGCTGTGCCAAATAGGTCATCGGGCGTCGAAGTAGCCAGAATAATCAAATCCAGGTCGGTTGCGGCAATTCCTGCCATTGCGATCGCACCTTGAGCTGCAAGAGTTGCGATCGAACTCAGACTGCCTTGGGCATCCGCCAGACGCCGTTCCTGAATTCCCGTCCGAGCTGTAATCCACTCATCCGATGTTTCAACCATTCGCTCGAGGTGATGGTTATTGAGAGTCATTTCGGGCGTTGCGGAACCCGTTCCGGTAATGACAACGCCTGCCCCTACTTGATTCAACACGCTTCTCCCTCAATAGCTGAGATAGTTAGAAAATCAGGGCTGAGCCGGACGGAGGTCAGGATTAACCCACCCCCATCAAGCCATCCTGAAACAGGAGCGTGCGCTAGAATGCTCTCTTTCAACCGTTGACTGCTCACGCCTCACTCCTCACTCGTCTGAGTACTCGCTGCTGATTGCTGCTCACCTTTAAAATCCTTGGACTGAATTCGGTCAAGTACTTGATTATCGATCGCTTCTTTGGCCAAGCGAATCGCGTTAAAAATGGACGGAGCTTGAGAGCTACCGTGACTAATAATACAAACGCCCGCGACCCCCAAGAGTAGCCCCCCACCATGTTCAGCGTGGTCGATGCGCTGCTTAATCCGCTTCAGGTTGGGTTTCAGGAGTGCTGTACCCAGTTGGCCCTGTAATCCTTGAGGCAGTTCCTCACGGAGGATTTGCAGCACGATCTCACCTACCGCTTCGGCAAATTTGAGTAGCACATTACCTACAAAGCCATCGCAGACAATTACATCAAAACGACCCGAAAGAACATCTCTCCCTTCGGCATTACCAATGAAGGAAATTCTAGGATTGTCTTGTAACAACTGATGGGTGCGGATGGCTAAATCATTTCCCTTGCTCGATTCTTCCCCAATGTTCAGCAGCCCGACTTTGGGTTCATCCATTCCCAGTACATACTGGCTGTATACCGAGCCCATTACGGCGAACTGCTCTAGATACTTGGGGCGGCTATCAACATTCGCCCCTACATCTAGTACAATTACGGGCTTTCCCGCCACCAGGGTCGGAAATACCGCGCCAATAGCAGGACGGTCAATGCCTCGCAGACGCCCCAAGCGAAGCAAGCCTGCTGCCATCGCTGCACCAGAGTGACCAGCGGAAACAACTGCATCGGCACGCTTTTGCTTCACCAAGTCCATTGCCACGTTAATCGATGCCTTCGGCTTCCGCTTCAGGCTTACCAACGGTTCCTCATGCATAGCAACGACATCCTCTGCCGCCACAATTTCCATCTGAGAGGAACTAGTGTGCTTTTTCAGTGAGGATTCAATCGCTTGAGGGTCACCCACTAGCAAAACGTCTACGCCTAACTCTGCTTGCGCCCTAATAGCGCCAGCAACGATTTCGTCAGGGGCATGATCCCCTCCCATAGCGTCAATTGCGATCCGTGCGCGAGTCGATGCCATTACTCAAACTGATAGAAACCTTAAAAATTTTACCAGAAGCCCCCCACCCAACATTCAACCTGATGTAATCTGCCTGACACTCTATAAAACAGAGTGAAGAAGACTTTTCAGGAGCGTCATCGACTCATTACAATGAAGCACCATGTGAGAGGGATAGGAATGGTACAACGATTGGGTGCTGGCGTATTAGCCTCTGGACTAGCGGCTCTAATCTTGAAGATGGTGGGTTGGCAACCTGCAACAGTGCCAATTGCCCAAGCGATGCAATGGCAGAATATGCCTTTATTTAGCCAGATGTCTTTCCCTGATCCAGTCGTTGAGACGATAATGCGCCAATACTTACAAGGTTTGGAGGCTCAAGGAGCCGTGGAACGTCATCAAGGGATATGGATTCAAACAGGCATGACCGTACTGGCTAAGCATAAAGACAGAGTGCCTCTTCCGGCGGCTTCGTTGACGAAAATTGCCACGACGCTAGCGGCGTTAAATAAGTGGGGGCCTAATCATCAGTTTGAAACGCTGGTGAGCGCCACAGGCCCCATCAAGAATGGAGTATTACAGGGGGATTTAGTGATTACAGGCGGTGGTGACCCCTTTTTTGTTTGGGAGGAAGCGATCGCCTTGGGCAATAGCCTCAATCAGATGGGAATTCGTCAGGTCGCGGGAAACTTAGTGATCGAGGGCGATTTCTACATGAACTACCAACAAAACCCAGCACTGGCGGGTCAGGAACTGCGGCAAGGAATAAACTCAAAATTTTGGACTCCGCGAGGGTTTGTCTACCGATATAGCATCATGCCCAAAGGCACAGCCAAACCTCAAGTTGCGATCGCTGGTGGTGTGAAAGTGGCGACCATGCCCTCTGTGAAAAAAATCTTATTAATTCGTCACCGTTCATTGGCGCTGTCTCACATCCTGCGGGAGATGAACATTCATAGCAACAACGAAATGGCAGAAATGTTGACAAAAGCCCTTGGGGGTGCGATGGAAAGAAACCAACTGGCGGCAAAGTCGGCTGATCTCTCTCCAGACGAACTGCAACTGGTTAATGGTTCTGGATTGGGTGTGGAAAATATGATTTCGCCCCATGCTGTCTGTGCCATGATGATGGGCGTTGATCGCGTTTTGCAACCCTACAAACTGAGTGTTACAGATGTATTTCCAGTTTCTGGGCGCGACAAGAACGGAACGATGTATGGGCGGCACCTCCCGATTGGGACGGCGATTAAAACAGGAACGCTGAATAACGTGAGTGCCTTAGCCGGTGTGATGCCAACACGCGATCGCGGTCTGGTTTGGTTTACCATCATTAACCGGGGTGGTGATGTGAATGGCTTTCGTAAGCAGCAAGACGAGTTCATACAACGCCTGTCACAACATTGGGGCACTCCACCCATCAACGCTAGTACTCCTCCCATCCCAACCCTTCTGGGTGAGTCTAGGCGCAATGAAAAGCTTGCAGGTATTCAGGTTCCCACCAAAAAAAGCTAATGTCTGAAGTCCCCAATTTTAGGAATATTCATGGTTTGGTGGATGCCACTGGATTCACCAGGCGACCTAGGAATAGAATGCTACCAGACTGTTTATCCCGAATTAGGAAGATAAACGGGCGATTGGCACGAAACTCTCCGTAGCCGCCCCGCAGTTCCCCAATAACAGCTGTAGCTCCAGCCGCCTCGGTGCCCAACTCATCCACATTGACAAATGTCTGATGAATGGCTTCTTTGAGGAACAAATCCTTCCTCCCGTTCATGCCAGAGAAGTCGGCAGCACCATTATCATCAAATGCACTCACCATCCCCATCTTTGAGAGTACTGGCTTGAGTTCAAATTTTGCATCCACCTTGAACTTAGGCAACTCGATAGACGTAGAAAGCTGGCTGTAGTTGATAGATGATAGCCACTTCTGGATGTTCTCCGGCGTAAGTCATAGCTAGTGCTGTTGAGATGCTGTAGGGGGAGACGAAGAGGTTTCCTGGTTGGTTACGCAGCTGGCGATAGAGGTCGAGAGCGAAAACGTTGTTGCTCTTTACCACAGCCTCTACCTCTGCTGTTTGTTTTGAGGTTGGTTGAGCTGTAATTACAGGGAATTCGCTTGCTAGCGAGGTCTCTAGTTTAAGATGGATACTTGATTCGCGAGCCAAGGTAGAACCGCTCACTGTGATTATCAAACCCATCAGTGTGGCGCATAACCTCGCAACCCATCGTTTCATGAGACTTTCTACTCACTAAGGAATAATTTCTGTCACCACCCTATTACCAGCGCCACCAGTAACAACAATGCTTTGGTCTTGAAGCCTCCCCACGGCCGTCGGCCCTGTGGTATTAAAGGGTGGGTTAATTTGTTGATAAATTACATTGCCTGACGCCTGAACATTCTGAGTCGGAATATCCCACCTCAGCTGATTGGCGTAAACTTTAGCTTGATTTTTGCTGCCAAGGGCTTGAACACCACCTGTCAAATTCGCAACTTTTTGTTTTAGATCAATCTGACCCTGGTTACCTGTGAGAACAATATTTTCTTTCTGTTGAACAATCCTGACTGGCTGATCGGAAACGACTGTTTCAGCCTTCATATTCCAGATTGCTGAATTACTAGACATCAACAGGGGCGGATCAAGTGAAGTTAGCTGAATATTTTGCTGTAGTGTTGCGATTTTGGTTTTCAGTTCCAGCTGAGATTTATCGCTCTCTACGCGATCAGTCACGATCTTATTTTTATACCGTTCAATCCAGATGCGTTTGTCTGCATTCACTCTCTGCTCTTTGATTTGCCAAATTAAATGTTCTGTTTTCATCTGCAAATCTGGATCTTTGGAGATTGCTGCAACTTGACCTAGCAGTTCAAACTGCTGCTTTCGAGTAAAGTACCGCCCTTCTTTTCCCGTTGCTTGGAGTTGAGGGTGGGTGCCCTTCAAGTTATTGCGAACAATTAGTAAGTCTTCCTTCGGATACCATTCCAAATCATCCCCTTTGAACAGAGCACCATTACGGGTGTCGGTCGCCGTAATCTGTCCTTTAAGCAAGACAATTTTGCCATCTTGACGGATTTCACCACTAGCCGCCGACACCTGCAAGACAACTTTGCCATCCTGGTATAAGTCGCCAGATGGCTGATCAATCCGAGCAATTTTTTTGTCTTTACTGTAAGTGGCTTGCTTCGCTTTTACTTTCCAGAGGGGACGTCCGCGTTCATCTGCCTGATCCAAAGTGATATTTTTGAATACCAGACTCCCTTCAATATCCGTTGCGGCGGTATCTTGCTTGATTTTTTTCTCTGTACGGGTTTGGCTCTTACAGCCCGATAATAAAGCGATCGCAAAAAAGCAAAGGGCAAAAGCTATAGGACGTTTGAAGCTAACAAACATTGGGTTTGGTTGCTTTTAATCTCAGCATTTAGTCATTAGTTATTTGTTTTGTGTTACTGGTTAGTTGTCAGTTAACCTAGGAGTAATCATCAATAACCCTGAGCAATAACCAATAGCCAATAACTAATGACTAAATAATTAGTCTTCCTACTTATCAATCATGTTCCTGCTCATCCATCGTGCCGATACCTGTCAGCGGACGGTAAGCGTAGTTTCTCGTAGGCGTCTTTTGGATACTTTCTTTGATATTGTCTAGATCAATGTAGCGATCGGCGACGTTAATCAGACTATCACTAGTCATGGAGCGTAGGCTGACTACCTCCACACGAACTCCCCGATAGCTAACAGCATCTACTGCATAGGCTAAGTCCCCATCACCACTGACGAGAACAGCTGTATCGTAAGACCCTACCAGCGCCATCATGTCTACGGCAATTTCCACGTCTAGATTGGCTTTTTTTGAGCCATCTGGCAGCTGTACTAGGTCTTTGGCAATCACCCGATAGCCGTTACGCCGCATCCACAGCAAAAAGCCCTGCTGCTTCTCATTCGTGCGATCAACACCGGTATAAAAGAACGATCGCAGCAAGCGGGAGCCTGCTGTTAACCGAACGAGCAGCTTGGTGTAATCGATTTCAATCCCTAATTGTAAAGCGGCATAAAACAAATTTGATCCATCAATAAAAATCGCCACACGACCACGATTTTCTAAGACTTGTTCCGGCGTAAAAACTGGATCATTACTAAAATTATTCAACATAATTGTTATACCTCGATTTGTTATGTAAAAAAAAGATTGGTGCCTCCTTTCCTCACTATCAGAATGTTGCTCAGTCGCCATTGACCTTCTGGTCAGGACGACGGAACAAAATCACGCTGGTTCCAGTCTTGCAAAAACTGGCCTCGGATTTCCTAAGCTCTGATGAGCTGGTAAGATTCCCCAAGCGGCGTGAGTAGCATAGGTTGCATAATCTTTAATGACAGTTTTTTCGTTAAAGTCGATTGAAAAGCCAAGCTGCCGATAAATTTCGGTACTTATGCTAGGAATAATCGGTGATAAGAGGTAAGCTGCCAGTCTAACTGATTCCAACACGGTATACAACACTTTCTCCACCTCTGGCAAGTTCCCCTGCTTATATAAGCTCCAAGGCGCTTGATCATCAATGAATTTGTTACCGGCTCGAATCAAAGTAAAGATCTCCCGACAGGCTTCCCCAAAGGCTAAGGCTTCATAAGAACGAGCAACGCGATCACTCAATTTCAAACCAATGGCCTTAAGGGGATTATCAACTAGAGTTTCTTCTTCTTCTTTAACTTCTGGTACACGAGCATGGCAATACTTCTGTACCATTTTTAACGTTCGGTTGAGTAAGTTACCCAAATCATTCGCTAGGTCAGCATTGACGATATCGATAAAACGGCTTTCATTAAAGTCCCCATCCTTCCCAAATTCAATTTCTTTGAGAAAGTAGTAGCGAATCGCATCTGCGCCGTACCGATTGACCAACTCCACCGGGTCTAGGGTATTGCCAAGGCTTTTCCCCATCTTTTGACCATCCTTTGTCAGGAAGCCATGTCCAAACACATGCTCCGTAACAGGTATATCTGCTGACATTAACATTGCTGGCCAGTAAACAGCGTGAAACCGCAGAATGTCTTTACCAATGAGATGTAAATTGATTGGCCACCACTTTCTTAAAGCATTCTCCAGCGTAGGCTCGCTATCCGGATCAAGCAAGGCCGTGACGTAACCGAGTAGAGCGTCAAACCATACATAAATGGTGTGCTTGGGGTCAACCGGTACCGGGAATCCCCAATCTACGTTGACTCGCGAAATTGAGAAATCTTGAAGTCCCTGACTGACAAAGCTTAAAACTTCATTACGGCGGCTTTCGGGTTGAATAAAACCGGGTCGCTCTTGGTAAAGGGCTTCTAGTCGGTTTTGATATTTCGACAAGGCAAAAAAGTAGTTTTGCTCATCCCGCCACTCCGCCTCTTTATTAGGGTGGAGAGGGCATCGGTGTTCCGAAAGGAGGTCGCGTTCTTCTTTGAATTCTTCACAGGAGACGCAGTACCATCCTTTTTGTTGACCCAAGTAAATGTCACCTTTGTCCCAAACGCGCAGAAAAAATTCTTTGACTATTGCTGCATGGCGAGGGGATGTTGTCCGGCTAAAGCGATCATAATGGATATTCAGTTTTTGCCAAAGCGTGTTGAAGCCTGCCGCTATTTTGTCACAGTGGGCTTGAGGCTCGACTCCATTACTTTCCGCTGTGCGCTGAATTTTTTGTCCGTGCTCATCCGTGCCGGTAATCAATAACACGGATTTGCCTCGCAGCCTTTCAAATCGAGCTACCGCATCCGCCGCCATCGTTGTATAGGCGCTGCCGATATGGGGTAAGTCGTTTACGTAGTAGAGAGGCGTTGTAATGATAAATGTGTTTCTATTGGTATCGATATGACTCATCTGAAGTGTTATAAACGCCCTCACTTAAAATTAACGGCTAGATTGTAGTGTATTGCTGATGGATCTATATTCTAGTTGCTATTCGAGATCGTGAGCTTGACGTACTACTTATCGAACAAAAGTATTAGCTTATACATATAATCCACTAACTTTATACAAACATTTACGTTTTTTTAAGAAAACTGTCAAACCTAAAAAAATCATTAATTATTCGTATCATTTTTTCGTCTTCGAGATGTCGTTAGCCACTTGCATTCTTCCCTGAGTAACTGCCAGGAACGACGAAAAATAGGCTAGGTTCTACCTTAAGACATTGGTCAAAACTTTACATTGCTTTGTACCGTAAATAAATATTAAGGAATGGTTACGAGTGATGATTTTAACGCATGTCTTCCGATAGTCCTCTACAAATTTCGCGATCGCTGCTAGCCGCAATGGGAACTCGGATGTTCGTTTACCACGAGGATCGCATCCCTAAACATTCTGCTGTTGTGGTGGTGAGCAACCATCGCGGCTTCATGGATGCTCCGTTGTTGATGGCAGCTTTAGGGCATCCCATCCGGATTGCTTGCCATCATTACATGGGAAATGTGCCAATGTTACGAGAAATTGTGACGCAACTGGGCTGCTTCCCTCTACAAGAGCCAGAATCCAGACAGCAGGCTTTTTTTGAACAGGCAACTAGGCTGCTCCAAGAACACCAGTGGGTAGGAGTCTTTCCAGAGGGGGCTCAACCTATGGTGCGTTATACGAAGCCTGATGCCTTAGCCAAGTTTCACAGAGGCTTCGCCCACTTGGCTTTGCGTACAGAGGTTAGGGATTTGGCCGTCTTACCCGTGGCGATCGCATCCCTTGAAGAAACCACAACTTCTGCGGTACCCCTGAGTTTGCTGCGTCTGTTTGACCCCTCAGAACCGCTATTTGCTCAGCCGGGTTGGCACCCGATGGTCATTCATCGCCGGGTTGCGGTGTTAGTTGGGCATCCTTATTGGATTACGCCCAAGCAGAGGGATCAATATCAGGGAAAGCAGGCCAAACTGGCTGTTTCCCAACTTGTTACCACCTGTCAGGATGAAATCTCGAAATTACTTTATCAAATTTTTCAACGAGAGCAAATGCTTTTCTGAGTTAAGAAAAGCTAAGTCGTAATTTTTTTTGGTTCAATAGTCGGGATGTGAATAGGAATTTAGCAATGCCACAAGTGAAGAGCCGTGCTTGTTTTCTGACGCCGGGACGCATCAATCCCAACTACCCACTGTTTGTGTTTTTACCGGGTATGGATGGGACAGGTCAACTGCTGCGATCGCAGACTAAAGGGTTAGAAACCGCGTTTGATGTGAGAGCGCTGGCTATTCCTCCGGATGACTTGAACAACTGGGATGACCTTGCCGCTCTAGTGGTAAACCTGATTGAAGAGGAACTTAAACGGGGAGCATTCCGCTCAATTTATCTATGTGGTGAGTCCTTCGGAGGCTGCTTAGCCATCAAAGTTGCCCTAAAAGCGCCCCATTTGTTTAAGCGAATTATCTTAATCAACCCAGCCACCTCTTTCAATCAACGTCCTTGGCTAGCCTGGGGAGCGCAATTAAATCGCTTGGTGCCAGAATTTTTACACGGAATCTCGGCATTAGTACTTTTTCCCTTCTTATCCAATTTGGCGAGAACAACCCCTCGGGATCGCCGCGCTCTTCTAGATGCCATGCAATCTGTACCTGCCAAGATCGCCAATTGGCGCATCTCGCTGGTGACCGAGTTTGATGTCGATGAGACGCAACTCAGACGCCTAACCCAACCCATTCTGGTGATTGCAGGTGCCGCTGACCAACTGTTACCCTCCGTACAGGAAGCTGAACGATTGGTTAACTGCCTGCCCGATGCTAAGACGGTCATCTTGCCCAATTCGGGTCACGCTTGTCTGCTGGAGACAGACGTTTGCCTGTTTGAAATCATGAAAAAGCAAGACTTCTTAGAAGACTCTGTTCCTAATCAAGATGCTCAATCCGTTTTAATTCCAATTCCTGTGGCTGATTAGGTGAGGAGGTGGGTTAATCTGATCCTTCATACTTTGTTTGAGTTTTGCACTCAAAAACTATTATCTAAATCGGTCTGGATTTAAGCGAGGATTGGGTCGCGACGGGTTGCTTCTTCTCAGCATAGAGCCAGTACCGCCATCAGTCCGGTCTAAAAACGGTCGCAGATTAATGTTATGAGACTGTCTATTTGGATTTTTGCCAATGCCTAGAGCAGACAGACCCTGGTTTAACGCCTGATTGAGCAGTTGTGAACCCCTGTCTCCCTCCACAAACGTGTTAACCGCGTCAGTTCGCTCACCCGTATCGGCAATGGTTAAGTTTTGGAAGACGCGATCGCGTGTTCCTGCTGGGTCTTGTCCCGGAGGTACAGTCAGGACAATTCGACAGGATGCGTTCTTCTGGGTGGTCACACACACGGTGTTGTAATTATTTTCTACAGCGTTGCGCATTTCCACTAAGCCATCGGGTCGGTAAAGTTCCAAGCGCCGACTAATCTCGTTACAACGTAGCTCTGGCGTCCATCCACCCCCTAAAGCACTGGGAGTCGCCCAGGGATAAGCTTGACCCTGTTGACTCTCTGGGTGATACATTACGGTGTACTGACCATTCACCCGCTCACAGGTAAACCGGGGTTCCTTAGATGATTTAATGTCTGAATCAGGTTGAGACTCTTGGGGTTGTGTTTCTTCCTCAACATCCTGAGCCAAAATGGTATGCTGGGACAGCTGAGGTTGAGAGGTTGCGGCTGCTCGGTTCTTAGCCAATGCCAATGCACTACCACTCGCCAGTAAAATAGCGACACCCGCAGACAACCCCACACTCTTAAATACCAAAGACATCCAACTTGGATTTCGAGCAAACTTTTGTGACGTCATTGATTCCAGCCTCCAAATTTTTGTCAAAGTTACGGCTGCCCCTGATTCCCTCAACAAAACTCTTGTGAAGTGCGATTATCTCTAGAAGTTCCCCTAACTCGAAGTCACATCCAAGAGCCAAGAGCGCAAACGCGCTCCGCTATCAATACCCGCATCATAGCCTGTGTAACTTACGAAAGCCTACTGGAGTGGCAAAGACCAAGGCTCAAGAACTGACTCTTGGATGAGCCCCTAGCTTTTGAGTAACAGGCTTTGTCAGCTTATCAGCCAAAAGATTTCTGATTAGATGAGTTAATTTCACAAATCTTTACCATTGGGCGCTGGTATTTTATACTACCAAAAGACAGTAGAAAGGAGAAAAAATAACGATGTCGGAGGCCCAGAAGCCGCTGACAGTTCCAAAAGAATTCCTGAGTCCTCCCGGTGGCTTTAATCCAACGTTATTCATGTTCTTAGCCGCGATCGCGTTGGTTGCATTGTCCACCTGCGGTTACTGGCTCTGGAATTGGCCTGACCCATGCTGCTTCGGTCTCAACGTTCTCGCGTTGCACATGGTAGGAACAGTCATTCATGATGCCTCTCATAATGCAGCTCATCGCAACCGAGTGATGAATGCTGTTATGGGACATGGCAGTGCCTTGATGTTAGGCTTCGCTTTTCCCGTATTCACGCGGGTTCACATGCAGCATCATGCTAACGTCAATGACCCCGAAAATGACCCCGATCATTTTGTCTCAACGGGAGGCCCCCTTTGGTTAATTGCAGCTCGTTTTTTCTATCACGAAATCTATTTTTTTAAACGGCGGTTATGGCGTAAATACGAACTTTTAGAATGGTTCTTGAGCCGCTTGTTTGTCGCCACAATTGTCTACTTAGCTTGTCAGCATGGTTTTTTAGGCTACATTCTGAATTTTTGGTTTTCTCCAGCTTTAGTGGTTGGTCTGGCCTTGGGATTATTTTTTGATTATTTGCCCCATCGCCCCTTTCAAGAGCGCAATCGCTGGAAAAATGCCAGAGTTTACCCCAGCCCAATCTTGAATATACTCATCGGTGGGCAAAATTATCACTTAATTCATCATCTGTGGCCTTCTATTCCCTGGTATAAATATCAGCCTGCTTACTATGCGGTCAAGCCTCTTTTAGATGAAAAAGGTTGCTATCAATCTTTGGGAATATTAGAAGGCAAGAAAAGTTTTTGGAACTTTGTATACGACATCTTTTTAGGGATTCGTTTTCACAGAAAAACTCAGGATAAAAAAATGGAAGAGGTTAAATTGTAGTAGTTGTCAAACAATCCTTTGTGGTTGCTCTGACAGTTGGTCACATGGTCTTAAATTAGAGCAGGTAGAAGACCGAAGGTATT
>NZ_DATNPA010000290.1:0-8057 GCF_036703385.1 Allocoleopsis sp.
CCTGGGCAGAATTAAAATTCGGCAAAGCTCAATCCTCACCCACTGCCTCCGACTCCCAAGCCGCCTACAACCTCGAAACTACTAGCGTTCCTCAGCCCGAAACGGAAAAAGACTATAGACCGAAAGGGATTCCCCATCTTATCCTCACAGAATTAGTATTGCAGAATTTCGGCCCCTATCGAGGCCAGCACACCATCAACCTCACCTCCCCCAACAACGAACAGCCCATCATCCTGTTTGGTGGCATGAATGGCGATGGCAAAACTACTCTCATCGATGCCATCCGTCTGGCACTTTACGGAAAACGTGCCCAATGCTCAACCCGTGGCAACCTATCTTACAGCGACTTCCTGAGTCAGTGTGTCAACCGTCAAATCAACGACGAACCCACCAGCATTGAACTTGCCTTCCAGCAAACCCTCAACAACGCACCCCAGCCTACTGAATTTCGCATCCATCGTACCTGGACACAGCAACCCAAAAACGGACGCGATACCCTAAAAGTCTCTACAGATGGCTCACCCGATGCCGCCGTTACCCAATCCTGGGATGAACGAATAGAAGACTTACTGCCTCTGGGCATCTCCAATTTGTTCCTATTCGACGGAGAACAAGTCAAAGAACTAGCAGAGCAAGACGAACTCCCTCCCCTCGTTATGAGTGCGATCGCATCACTCCTTGGCTTAGAACTACCCGATCGCCTTTCTACCGATTTAGATGTTCTCATTTCCCGCAAACGCAAGGCAAGCGCCAACCGTCAGGACTTGCAAAAACTCGAAGAAATCGAGCATCGCCTAGAATCCCTCAACGAAGAAAAGCGGACTGCCAAGAAAAAATTAGCTGCCATTCAACCCCAACTGGAAGCCGCTCAAGAAAAGCTAAACCAAGCAGAAGAAACCTTTCTCACCAAAGGGGGCAAAATCGCCGCCGAAAAAACTCAACACGAAACTCAACTGCAACGCTTACAAGAAGAAGCGACAAACCACCGTCAGGCATTGCGCGATTTAGCTACCGGAATTTTGCCCTTAGCCATAATTCAACCCTTGCTGCAACAAGCCCAATCCCAAGCTCAACAGGAAATTCAGCACCAACAACAGCTAGCGGCTCGCGATCTGATACTAACTCGCGATCGCCGCCTTTTAGAATACCTTCCCTCTCTCAAACTCAAACCCACCCAAATCAAGCAGATTCAAGCATTCTTAGCTGACGAACAACAAGCCCTCACCCAATCTCAGATTGATGCTTGGTTAGGTGCTGATGCCGATTGCGTCCAGGAAATTACTGCCATGTTATCACATAGGTTATCCAATCCGATTCAGCAAGCTGGGGAGCGAATCCAGAACTTACAGAATTGCCAAGCCGAAATTGATGCCACCGAACGCTATCTAACCACAGCAGCCGCACCCGAAGTTTACGCCAAGCTCAAACAGCAGTTCCAGCAAGCACAAGCAGAAGTGGTGAAGCTTTCAGCCGACTACGAACAAGCGAAGCGAGAGTTGGAGCAAATCAAAAAAGCGATCGCCCGTGCTAAACAAGAACTCATGGACTACAGTAAATTAGCGATCGAGCAACACACCACCGAACACACGCTGAAAGCCGCCGCTAAAGCTCAAGAAACCCTAAAAGAATTCAAAAAACGCCTCAAACTCCGTAAACTAAATCAACTCGAAACTCTAGTAACCGAGTGCTTCCTCTACCTGCTCCACAAACCGAATCTCGTGCATCGCATCCAAATTGATACTGAAACCTTCTGTCTGTCCCTATTTGATGACGAAGGACAACCCCTACCCAAACATCGCCTCTCAGCGGGAGAGAAGCAACTCCTGGCAATCTCCCTACTGTGGGGGCTCGCCCGTGCTTCCGGACGACAACTGCCCGTAGCGATCGATACACCCCTCGGACGCCTCGACTCCTCCCACCGCAACAATTTGGTCGATCGCTACTTTCCTCAAGCCAGCCATCAAGTTATCCTACTTTCCACGGATACCGAGATTCGAGAAGAAGAAGTCAAACAGTTGAGGGAGAATGGTGCGATCGCTTGTGAATATCTTTTGGAGTACGACACTGAGCAACGTCACACTCAAATCAAACCGGGCTATTTTTGGTAATACCGTTTTCCTAAGCAGTTGCAGTAGAGCTAATATGATTAACCGCTAATCTCATTCAACCAATTTATCATCGCCCCTTCTTCTTCAAAATCAAACAACCTCTCTGCCAACGCTTCCACCCGTTCAATTGGTAAACGGCGAATTTGCTTTTCTAAATCGAGAGAAACAGTTCCAAAACGACGATTAATTTGGCTCAATACAATTTTTTCAACTCCCCGTCGCAGCCCCCTTTCATACAACCAACTCCTCAAAGCCGTTTCACTAGCTAACTTGAATAACGCCTCACCCAATAACTCAATTTCCACATAGGACATTAGGAATAAGTCAGAAATTGGAGTTTAATAGTCTATTTTTTATTGCATCATTTTAAAGGTGTCACGCCACTACATTAGAGCTTACTTATTCTTCAATCCATACTTTCCATCGGGCAGTTTCTTAAAATATTTAGGTTCAATTGAACTTTTTCGATTGACCCCTTCACATCGCCTCTCAATGGCTCCACGAACAATTGCTGTTGGCTCCTTGGCATTGAAAGTATACAAGTTTTTATCGAGGATAGCCTGGGTAATATCAGAAATAGCCATTGGCTGCTTAGCTGCTTGCAACACCTCAATGACCGCTTGAGCAACCGTTCGTTTCTCCATAATTTTTTCCACTATTTAGCAACTCACAATTTATCAAACAATAGGAGCTGAATACTTCCATCTGAGAAGATTTCAGGGAACCACTCATCCCCTCTGGGTTCAGTCCCATCCCACTTTTCAGGATAAGTATTAGCAGCAATCAACTCTTCAATCCGTACCAATTCTTCCTCATTAATCAAGCTAATGGTAGGCCGATTCTCCAACGTCGCCGCCTGATTCACGTCCTCTTGAATCGCTAATACTTGCTCCAGCATCCAGCGACGAGCATCCAGCGTGAGCGGTCCTAACCGATTTTGCTTAGCCGCAAGAGAGCCATCTTTTTTGACTTCGCCATGTTTCCGGTGGCGGTATTGTGGCTTTTTAATTTCCCGATACAGCGGACGCAACCTGCGGAGTGGTGCGAGGTATGCCCATTGTGAATCACCAATCACAGCTTCCAGCGCTCGATCTTCTTGTACCAAAGGACACCCGATGCAGCCAGTTCTCAAGCTCAGCGGTTCCTCAGATTCAGAACCTTCAGAAGTCATGCCATAAACAGCCGCAATCTCCTCCGTTGAAAAGCCCAAAGCTGGAGCTTCAAACATCAACCAATCCCAGACATTACAAATCCGCCAGTGCAGGATTGGAGCTAGGGTATCTGCTACTGCATGAGACGAGCTTTGCTGAAACCAACCCTGTCCACATTCCCCCCCATCTTTGGTACAACTAATGGCAATCCGTTGGTCACGAGCCGCACTCTCTCCAATTCTTACCCCTGTTAACATCAGTAACTTCTCACCGTGCTGCTGGCGTATCTTTTCCAGTTCCCGCTCCATGCTCATCACCTTTAGCTTAGGGGTGCACCAACGGAAGGTATTGCTCGGAGGGGGTACGCCTCGCCCTAACATATACACAAAGTAACGATGATCCAGTTCAGGCAATACCACACGGGTATCAATGCCCCGCTTGCGGAGTTCCTCCATGATGCCCATAGCAGCCACATGAAGGGGTGGCAACTCCTGCCGCGTATCGGCGTAAAGAACCGTCAAACTTTCCGGCTTGGGAATGCGCCCTGTATCAATCAAGTGAGCCACCAGGGTTACAGTTGCGGAAGAGTCTTTCCCACCGCTGAATGCAACAGCCCAGTGCTTGTACAATGCGCCATAATGCGACAGAGATTCAGCAGATAGCTCAATGCTCTTGGGAAGCGTCAAGCGATCCTCTTCAAATAAGCTCGGTGTTCTCACAGTCTCTGTCCCCCATCGCCGTTAAGTGGCATACCTCTACCCAAGGTAGCCTGAATGTTGCGCTTCTATAGCAAAGAGTTTCAAGCAAACAAGCCTTTATACCAATACCATTCGGTTTAAACTGAGTTCTGTCTTGAAAGAGGGGAGTAGGGCATGGGGGAAGAGTCTTTCATTGAATGTTCGTGTGCGTTAGCGTGACGCGAAGGCGGGCGCAGCGAAGCGAGCAAGCGAGGCGTAAGCCCAGCTCATGGGGAGTCTTGCACCAGTAGCATCATCCGCCAGGGATTTAATCAAGGGATGGGTTGAACCGTTTCATAAAAACCGACTCAAATCAAAATCACCTTCAGGCGTTTCTTTTTTAAACCTTTCTGCGCTCAAAATCAACAGCAGTCGCTCGGAATAATCTACCGCTCCCCGCAACTCATCTCGCAAAATATCCAGCCCACCATTGGCATATTCTTCAAAAAGATGGATGCGTTTCTCCTCAGCAATGTCATCTGTTGGGGAGAGAATCTTGGCCTCTTTGGTTTGTGCGATCGCCAGTAACCTTAGCACGCGATCGTATCCCCTGGAAACAAATACCTCTAAGGCAATGGGTGAGACTTCTTTGGTGGAGATGGTTCCCAAAGGCGATCGCTTCTTCCGCTTTGCCCCTAATGCGGCTGCAAACACCATCGCATCGGCATAGGTTTGGAAAGGCCCCGTTGAACTTTCTGAGACGACTAAAGATTTAACCAACTCCGCTTTATCCTTAGCCACCCGAATTCTGTTTGCACCCATTGCCTTCTAATTCCCATAAGAGTAATTATCGGATTTAAGGATGATAACATGAGTATAAAATCCCAAACATTTCACCATGCGGGTAGCTGCAACACCAAGCCCAATCACTCCTCAACCTTCTAACCTGGCTGTCACTACCGCCAACCTCCTAGAAGTCTTTGCCGAGTTTCTTAATATTGATGTCGGTGCTGGCGATGCCGCGTCGGATACCCTGAATACGTACCGCCGCCAAGTTCAGCAATTCGTTGATTGGTGCGATCGCCAAAAAATCCATCCCGCAGAAGTCACGAAAGACGACATCAAGCATTACCGCCGCTGGATGGTAGAAAAGAAGAAATTCAAGCCAGCTACAATAGCATTAAAATTATCTGTAGTCAAGCGATTTTATCAAGCCGCCTTAGAACAAGGGCTGATTCCCATCAATCCAGCCGCTGGCGTGAAACCCCCAAAGGAAAAGCGCGACCCAGCAGAACGCATTTCTTACCTAGAAAAAGCTGAAGTCGAGCAATTTCTGGAAGCGATACCCCAAGATGGAACCCTCAAAGCAGCGCGAGATAAAGCTCTGCTAGCCATTATGACCTTGGAAGGCCCACGTACAGTAGAACTCCATCGAGCCAATATTTCTGATCTGGTCAAGCAAGGAGGAAATATGGGAATTCGGGTGGAAGGGAAGCGAAATATCCGGGTTGTTCCTTTAACTCCAGATATTGCCGGCCTTCTGATGAATTACCTGGAAGCGAGGAAACAGAGTGAGGAAACACTTAAACCATCCAGTCCATTATTTATCGCAGTAGGAAATCGAGCGGGTGGACAGCGGATTTCTCGGCGTGGAATTCGGCTGATAGTGGATTACTATCTCCAAGAAGCAGCACTCAAGCAAACACCAGGGAGAACAATATCAGCTCATAGTCTAAGACATACAGCAGGGACTCTCGCCCTAAGGTCTGGTGCAGAGTTACGCCAAGTGCAAGATTTGTTGGGACACGCCGACCCCAGAACCACCTGTATTTATGCACATGTCGCTGACCGCTGGATGAATAATCCGGCTTTGAAACTAGGAATCAAGATATAACCGTTAACCCCTAGAAAAACCTCAGATTTTTTTGGATAATTTTCCTGTTTTGTTCCCATTAACTATGAAGTATCGATGAAGATACTCGTAAAGATGGGATAAAGATGGGATACTACGATTTTAACGACCACTTCTGGTCACCCCTGGAAGTCTGCGCTCAAGCCCCAAAAAAAGAAGCTTCAGAGAAAAAGTTTAAAATTACGAATCTGGTACAAACTCTATTTAGTGCAGGGTCTCGCCCTAGCACAAGTCTGGTTAAAAAAGCGAATAGCATCATTCATTAATTACATTAATACTCGATATTGTCTTGTAGGTTGGGTTAAGGGACGAAACCCCACTAAGACAAAGGTTGATGGGTTTTGCTATCGCTCTACCCATCTTACAAATAATTAAGTTTCTCTACTTAATAGTTTCTAAACCCCTAAGTAAAGCGTCTTGTAAAGCTTGAGTCAGTGCAAGAGCGGTTTGCTTATCATTCTCCTGACGGTATTCATGGGAGTAAAGCGGAGAACTGATATTGATCAATATGTTGGCACACAGGGAAGCACCTGGGTCATAGCGAATTGCGATCGGAACAATAGGAATTTCCACAGCTTCCGGTAACTTCGCTTCAGCTTGCAGAACCAAACGTGCTAAACCCGTTTTGAGCGGTCGCAAGGGTTGGTCGCGCACAATTCCCCCTTCCGGAAACATCACTAATTTCTTTCCCGCTTGCAACAGTTCGATCGCACAGCGCATCGTGGAAACAGTCGGATGATTTAAGTCAACGGGAAACGCTCCCAATCTTTGAATCAACCAACCCTGGAAGCCCTCAAATTGATTAGCATTGGTCATGAACCGTAACGGTTCAGTACTGAGTAAAGAGATGACGAGTGGGTCCCAACGACTAAAGTGCTTAGGAGCAAGAACCACAGGGCCAGATTCCGGTAGATTTTCATATCCTTGAAAGATAATTTGTCCAAAATAAAGACTCAGAAAAATACGATGGACGGGGAAAAGTGTCCAGTAAAGCCAAGGCATTACAGAAGCGTCTGGTGGAAGAGACTTCATCCGGTTGAGTTACCTGTTGCTGTTCCGTTGAGTTTTAGTGGTAAAGCGGTTCTCAATTGCCTACAATACACCCGGAGCAATTGAAAATTGCCATAACGTTACACGTAGTTTCGCTCAGCCTGACAAATGACAAACAAGTGTTGCGTAAATCCTGAAATACAATCCTCGCCGAAGAATACCATCCGGGAGTTATCCAAGAATGAAATTCGTGTCCGATCCACCCATCTCCGTCAAAATCCGCAAAATGAAGCAGCGGGTGCGGTGGCGAGACCCACTCATTTTAGAGCGGGGCATCGACCAAACTCGGATGGTTTTAGACATAAATGATTCAGATAATCCTGAATTTTCCTTCTTAGTCGTGGGTGATAGTGGTGCAGGACCCCAGCGCGGTCATAACCCTCAACGACAAATCGCTGAACTGATGCTCTCACAACGTGATACCAGTAATTTTGTGTTGCACACGGGCGATGTAATCTACCTCGTTGGCTCCAGCGAGTACTATCAAAAAAACTTTATTTCTCCCTATCGAGAGTTTCTAGTCGGTGGAGAGGAGTACAAAAAGATTGCCTATGACCAGATGGTCTTCAATATGCCGTTTCTCCCCGTGCTAGGAAACCACGACTACTACGACCTCCCTTGGTTGTTTGGTTTGATGACAGGGACTACACTCCCCCTGCGCCGACTCCTCTGGTCAAAACTAGATTTTGACATTGGCTGGCAGGGTTCGGGTCAAGGCCGAGTTTATGCACAGGCATTCATGGATTACCTGAAAGCGTTTAATACTAAGGAGGCGTTTGTCCGTCACTTAGATCAGCATTACACCGCTCAAACAGATACAGGACATTGCCTACGTTATCAACCGGGGACTTTCACCCGCTTACCCAATCGCTATTACACCTTTCGTTTCGGTGGGATTGACTTCTTTGCCCTGGATACGAATACCTTCAATGCACCATCACCCCTACCCAACACAAAACAGGGTGATGAACTCCGTCGCGAACTCTATCAGCGCCGAGATGAGTTAGAACGTTCAGAGGAGAAAATCCTCGACGCTTGTGAGCGACTCAACCCCGACAAACCTGAGGAAGCTGATATTCTGGATGATCAGCAAGCTAAGTTGGAGCAAATTGAGGAAGCCAAGCTGGACATTGAGAAACAACTGACCACCGACAAAAAT
>NZ_DATNPA010000291.1:0-4891 GCF_036703385.1 Allocoleopsis sp.
TGACTCTGCATTTGTGCCCAACCAAACGCCTGGAAGAGTTCGCGATCGCTTTTTCCATAAATATGGGGTACACCCCAGGTGTCCCAGAGAATTTCTGTGCGGTCTAAACCTGCCGCCGGATTACAAATACTCACGAATAAAGCTAGAGCTAGGCACAATAGGAAGGGAAAAATCCATAATAAGCGTTGTCTAAAACGATTAGAGCGTCTTGAAGCAAACGTCATGCAGAAATCACCCAAAAGGTATGAATTGTGAACAATTCAAGGATGAACATACCCAGACTTTTCCATCCTTCATCCTTGATCAATTCTTACTCCCTACCCAATAGTAGTAGGGTGCGTTAGCCGTAGCGTAACGCACCCTACAATCAACGATAGTAAATTGCCAAGAACGTCCCATTCTTTCTAAGGGAATGGAAGTATGACAAAATCTACCGCTTTTTCTTTGAGGTTTTAGGGGAAAGGAGCATCGTCATTCTGTTCCCTTCTCGCTTGGGTGGTTGCTCAAGATCTGCGACTTCCTGCAAATCTACAGACATCTGCTTGAGTCGCGCTTCAGCTAGGTCAATGTGTTGTATCTCCCGTCCTTTGAGCAAAATGGTGGTTTTGACTTTATCCCCGCCCTTAAGAAAACGTTCAGATTGAGCGACACGCACTTGGTAGTCGTGTTCTGCGATGTTATAACTCATCTTCACTTCTTTAAGAACCGTGGGTCGCGACTTTCCAATTTTTTTGGACTGTTGATACTTCCATTTGTCATAGTCCATCACTCGGCAAACGGGTAACTCCTTGTTGTCACCAACCAGCACAAGATCCATTTCTTTCTCTTGTGCGAGCTGCAAGGCGTCCCTAGGAGCCATAATCCCTAGTTGGGCACCGTCAGTATCAATGACCCGAATTTGCGGAAAGCGAATTTGTTCGTTGATCAGGGGTAGGTTGCGATTAGCTGTTTTTTGTTCGACAGGCATGAATGACTGCAAGAACTTAAGTTTAGGAATTGAGGAATTGAGCAAGTTCTAAGCGGCTGTGCATTTAAGTGGCCTACTTGATAATCCGAAACGCTCTGCTAGCTTAGCTGTACTGACTTTAAGTAGCCAAATTAAAGGGTTAGCAGCTTATGACTAATTTTATTATATTCTTCTAGTCTCCTGTGTCCACAGCATACATTTTTTAGCATTGTGAGGCTGCATCTGACTCGGTAATCCTGGAATGCCTGAATAAACGTCTTTTTTTAGCTGTTAGAGTTTAAAAGGGCGAGATCGTAACACGCCAACTGTGCTAGCCAGCGCTTAGTCAGAAGGGATAGGATGGACATCCCCCACCTCTGGATGTCGAAAGAGGTGCTGGTATAGCAGTCGCCAAGGCGATTAGGACAAAGCAAAATACTGAAACCTTGATCGGTCAATCTTTTCCCTTCTGCCTTCTGTCCTCACTCAAGCTCCGGTCTGCCTTTTGGTATAATGCTCTACTGTCTGCTGGATAAACGCCTGCCAGGTATCATTGGGAGTCCAAATTTTCTCTAAATCGCTTTTGGCTTGCTGGTCACTCATCCCTTGGTGAATTAGGCGATAAAGATACATGAACGCCGAGACTCTCATATTAGCCGCACAATGGACGAATACAGGTTGAGTTGCGCTCGCTTCCATGACTCTAAAAAAACGGGCAACGTCCTCAAGCGTAGGGTTTTCCCAATCCACAGGAATAGAGGCGTACCGCATTCCCAGAGATTCGACAATGGCTTGCTCGTTAAGTAAAGCCTTAGGGGAGTCTGGACGTGCAAGATTAACAACCACTTGGTACTCGGCTTCTTTAATGAGCGAGAATTGCCCTTCAGTGGGTTGTCCCCCTGTTGCTACAAAGTCTGATAGCTTCAGATAGTTGTAAATCTCTTCAATTCGATTGGTATTCACTTGTCTGTTTATGAGTTATCAAGTTGGCACGGGAACTTTAGCAACTGTAGATAATGTAGTAATAAATAATCAGCAATTTTTCCTAACTTCTGACGCGCTTGCTCATTATCACCCCCATCTGCCAAAGTAAAATTCGATTATTCCCAGAATCAGCCACTACCCCTGTATCACCACAAACCTCTGATTTAAGTTATAAGAGATTGGGGTATGCATCCAGTGCCATGCCTCCTCACCTGCCACAAATGTCCAGAGTTTTAAAAAATCAGGAGTTATCGAGCCGTAAGCCGCCCATATCCCTGAAGATGGAAGGATCACCTCAGATTGACCGAAACTAATGGGATTCAAGCCCCGCCCTTCCAGGGCGGCTTTGTTCATGATAAAGTGTTGCCGTAGGTCGTGTTCCACGTCAAATGAGAGTCCTAGAGTTTAAGGCTAAAGGAAAAACAACTCAATACAGTGCTATCGATGAGGCGATTAAAACCGCTCAGTTTGTCCGCAACAAGTGCATCCGTTATTGGATGGACAACCGAGGTGTAGGACAAAAAGAGCTGTATCGCCACAACACAGCACTGAGAGCTGAATTTCCGTTTGTTAAAACCTTAAACTCTCACGCTTGCCAAGTTGCCGTTGAAAGAGCATATACCTCAATTGCTCGGTTTTACGATAACTGTAGGAAGTCTATTGCAGGAAACAAAGGCTACCCAAAGTTCAAGAAAAACTGTCGCTCAGTGGAGTACAAAACTTCTGGGTGGACACTTTCTTCAGATCGGAGATCAATCAATTTCATCGACAAGAAAGGGATTGGCAAGCTCAAACTCAAAGGAACGTTGGATTTAAACTTCTACCCATTAGAGCAGATAAAACGGGTTAGGCTAGTGCGTCGGGCTGATGGCTACTATGTTCAGTTCCTAATTAGGATCCAGAACAAAGTAGTAGACATGGAGCCAACAGGCAAGATTGTTGGACTAGACGTGGGAATTAAAGACTTCTACACGGATAGCAATGGTCACGCCGAGCCTAACCCGAAGTTTTATCGAACTGGCTCCAAACGGCTGAAGTTTCGTCAACGTCGTGTTTCTCGTAAAAAGAAAGGCTCTGTCAATCGCAAGAAAGCCATTAATAGCGTCGGGCGAGTACACCTCAAAATAAGTAGGCAACGTGAAGAACACGCTAAGAGAATGGCGCGTTGCGTAATCCAATCTAACGATTTGGTCGCCTATGAAGACTTGAGGATTAAGAACTTAGTCAGGAATCATTGTCTCGCCAAGTCTATTAATGATGCAGGTTGGTATCAGTTCAGAAAATGGCTAGAGTATTTCGGGGTTAAGTTTGGCAAGGTAACTATTGCAGTCAACCCTGCCTACACATCTCAGCAATGCTCTAACTGCGGCATTCATGTCAAGAAGTCTCTATCTGTGAGAACTCACGCTTGTCAGTGTGGGTTCCTACTAGATCGGGATTGGAATGCTGCAATCAATATTCTGAAGTTAGCCTTAAGTACCATAGGGCATATGGGAACTTGGGTCAAAGACCCGAACGCTTCGGGAGATTCGACCTCTACTGTGATTGGAGCAATCCTGTCACAGCAAGTTGGGTCTATGAACGAAGAATCCTCGCACTTATAGGGCGAGGAGTGTCAAAGAGCTTATTACATTAATGGCTATGGCATCTAGCACTCTAAAATACGCTTACTTTCCCGGCTGTGTCGCTCAAGGAGCCTGTCGGGAGCTTTATATGTCTACCTCCGTACTGACTCAGGCACTAGGCATTGAACTGATTGAACTGAAAAAAGCCTCCTGTTGTGGTTCCGGCACTTTCAAAGAAGATTCCCAGTTACTCGAAGACACCGTTAATGCCCGTAACATTGCCCTCGCCGAGGAACTGAATCTGCCGCTTCTAACCCATTGCAGTACCTGTCAGGGGGTGATTGGTCATGTGGATGAGCGGTTAAAGGAATTCCAAGAGACAGACCCAGGCTATATTAACGAGGTTAATGGATTTCTCAAAAAAGAGGGCTGTTCTCCTTACAAAGGCAGTACCGAAGTCAAGCATTTGCTGTGGGCGTTAGTTGGGGATTACGGACTCGAAGCGCTACAAGAACGGGTTACCCGGAAGCTGAGTGGGCTCAAGTGTGCCGCGTTTTATGGCTGTTATTTGTTGAGGGGACAAACGACGATTCCCTTTGACGATCCGTTTAACCCAGAGTCGATGGAGAATTTATTTCGGGCGGTGGGGGCGACACCCGTTTATTATCGAGGTCGGACTCAGTGTTGTGGTTGGCCAATTTCTAGCTATGCCACAAAGCAAGCTTTTAAGATGGCAGGGACGCATATTCAGGAAGCCATTGATGCCGGTGCGGATTGCATGGTAACTCCTTGCCCCTTGTGCCACCTTAACCTGGATTCCCGTCAACCGGAAGTCGAAAGTGCGATCGCACAAAAACTGGGTTTGCCAGTGCTGCACTTACCTCAGTTGGTGGCTTTAGCACTGGGTATTAGCCCAAAAGAGTTGGGTTTAAGCAAGCATATTGTCTCGACACGACCCCTTTTGGAAAAATTAGGGCTTCAGTGAGACAGGTAGGCTGAATTTTCAGTTACTGTTAATGGCTAGCGAGACGCGATCGCCTCCAATCTCCCGTATCGCTGTCCCCTTGCGGGGATTAAGTAAGCGGAAAGACAACCTCATGATCAGCATAAAAAAACGGCTTACAGTTTCAGTCCCCTTGCGGGGATTAAGTAAGCGGAAAGTACCATCATTCAGGCCGACATAGAGACACTAATTTCTCGTTTCAGTCCCCTTGCGGGGATTAAGTAAGCGGAAAGTGAAAGGAGTATCGTTTGATGTAGAGAATTAAGTTTCAGCCCCCTTGCGGGGATTAAGTAAGCGGAAAGTTCGGACAGTTGCAGGTAGCTTTTAAGGATTAAAGTTTCAGTCCCCTTGCGGGGATTAAGTAAGCGGAAAGCTCTAGTCCGCGATCGCGAA
>NZ_DATNPA010000292.1:0-6431 GCF_036703385.1 Allocoleopsis sp.
CATCTAAATGCCACCCCTGCAAAGAATTGGGGTCAAAAGGATTGACGACATAGTAATCTGGAGTGCGGAAAATCTGCTCGTAAATGGTTTTTTTTACTCCCGTGTCTGCCTCTGCTGTGGAAGGTGACATCAGTTCCACTATTACATCGGGATAACGACCATTTTCTTCCCACACCACCCAGCCTTGACGTTCCCTTGTGCCATCAACATCTAGCACTACAAAAAAATCAGGCCCCTTGAAGTCCCGGTTACGAGCCTGAGTACTACTGTAATAAACAAACATATTGCCTCCCGCAAAAAAGTTATCACGGTTTGCAAAAGCCTGATTGATTGACCGAATCAGAACATTCATTGCAATGCGGTGGCGGTTACTCTCCATCGGTTCCCCATCATCGAAAATTAAATCAGTGGGTGGCATCGAGGGTTCCCACCAATCCTCGATTATCGGGGATTTCTGTTCTGTACTCGCCTCAGTTGACATCGTGCTGGCTCCCTAACATGGTATTTTTATACCTTAAATAGCAATGAGTTGGCGCATGGGCAGGATTCAGGTAAAGTGCGGATTGTGGAGGAGTGAGAGGAAACGCTAGGATTGAATTACGACAACGCTTGTAAATATTTAGCGGAACAATATCCAGCCGAGTTTGTGAGTTGGTTGCTTTCGGTTCAGTCACAAGACATCCGGGTACTCAAAACTGAACTGACTCTAGAACCCATTCGAGCTGACGCAGTTACTTTCCTGCAAACAGCTAACCAAATCTTACACATAGAATTTCAAACTCTACCTACATCCAATCCGTCTATTCCCTTCCGGATGCTCGATTACTCCGTGAGATTAAAGCGGCAATATCGGTGTGATGTAGAGCAGGTGGTCATATTTTTGCAAGCCACAAACGATGAAATAGTCTTTACTGAACAGTATCAAGACCGAACTACATCTCATCGATACCGGGTGATTCGCTTGTGGGAGCAAGACTCTGCACCATTTCTCGCTAATCCAGGACTATTGCCCCTCGCTACTTTAACCCAAACCGGCTCCCCTCAAGCATTGCTGGCACAGGTAGCCGAACAAGTCGATAGAATTTTTGAAAGGGAGCAGCGACAGAATATTGCGGGTTGTGCTGAAATTCTGGCTGGACTGCGGTTTGAGAAAGATTTAATTCGCCAGTTTTTTCGGGAGGAAATTATGCGCGAGTCTGTTATTTATCAAGACATCTTGCAACAGGGATTACAACAAGGAAGACAAGAAGGAAGGAGGGAAGGCAAGCAGGAAGGAGAGATAGCTTTGATTCTGCGCTTTCTCAAGCGGCGCATTGGTGAGATTAACCCAATGCTGCAAGAACGGATTCGAGGGTTATCCACCGAGCAGTTAGAAGAATTGGCAGAGGTACTGTTAGATTTTTCCAGCGTGGCTGATTTAATGGCTTGGTTCGCACAGCAGGAGAGGCGGGAAGGAGAGGTGACTTTGATTTTACGCCAGCTTACTCAACGACTAGGCGAGGTTGATTCATCCCTGATTGAGCAGATTCGCAGGTTATCCACTGAACAGTTGGAAACATTGGGAATAGCGCTGTTGGATTTTACTGAAGTCGCTGATTTAGTCGCTTGGTTGGAGCAACAGGCTGTAAGCGATTAGTGATGAGGATATGCGAAGATAGAGAACTTCAATCGGAACACTGGGTTGTGTTTGCTGCTTGAAGCGCTTGGGATAAAAGTGCGATCGCTTTTTCCTTTTGTCCCGCTTTCGCATAATAATTCGCAATTTTCGCTAAGGCAAAGGTTTTGGGAGAATTAGGCTGTGTAACGTCGATGGTTTGGGCGACTGCGACAGCGCGATCATACTGAGCAATTTTACCCAACTGGACTGCGATGTCAGCCAGCCCCTGGGATTTGTCGTTGGTATTTTTTAAAGTTTGAGCAATCTGAAACGCCTGCTCTAAAGCCTTAGCGGCTTGCTCCTTATCTCCAGCCTTTTCATAATCCTTAGCGATTCGAGTCAGCGCATAAGCCTGAGTGTTGGCATTCCCCAGGGTTTGTTGGATAAACTGAAGCACTTGCTGGTAGGGATTGATTTTTGCAGACGCGATCGCAATCTCAGCTAAAGTCTGAGTTTTAGTTTCTTTATTTTTTATGGTTTCAGATATCTGAACGGCTTGAGTTAGAACTGAAGTTGCCAGCTCTGTTTTGCCTGCTTTCCCATAGACAACAGCGACCCCGGCATAAATTTTCGCTTTTTTATCGACATCCGGAAATTCATTAGCAACCTGAAGTGTTTTGGCTGAGACTTTAACTGCTTGCTCTTTTTTGCCTAATTCTAAATACAGAAAAGCGATTTTAGTGAATTGACTGACTTGGGTATCCTTATCTTCAATATTTTTTGCTGCATTAAGTGCCTCAGCTAATAGCTCATCAGCTTGTTTCTCCTGTCCAACTTTTAAGAATAGAAGGGCAAGTTTCCCTAAAATCATACTTTTAGCTAAGGCACTCTCCTCCTCATCGATTTTTGTGGCAACTGAGAGTGCAGGTTGATATTCTCCAGTTTTTGCCGCAATTTCTATCAATGCATTCGCTTTAGAAGTCTGAACCTCTATTGTGTTAGCAACCTGTCGCGCTTGGTTGTAGTCTCCTTCCTCTACATATTGAGCCACTATTCGAGCTAAAGCTCTGCCTTTGGGAATATCCTCCACAATTTTATTGGTGAGCTGAATGGCTTGCTCGTAATCTCCTAGTTGTGCATAATTAACAGCTATCTTCTCCAAGACAGTGTCTTTAACGAATGAGGTACCCCAAATTGCCTTAGCCTCCTGTACAGCTTGGGATAAAACTTCAGCCGCTTTGTCTTTTTGTCCAACTCTCCCATACCGAGTTGCGATCGCTTCTAATGCCATCGCCTTATCCGGGGGGGATTCGATTTTATTCGCAACTTGAAGTGCTTGAGTAAACAGTACTGTTGCCTGTTCCGTCTGTCCTGCTTTTGCAGACTGGAGAGCGATCTGGCTTAAGGTATCAGCTCTGCGAGTTAAACTATTGATTTGCTGAACTACTTTTAAGGCTTGCTCGTTTTGTTGAGCGATGGAATAGGAAACAGCAATGTCAGCAAGTGTGCTAGCGGTACAAGTTCTACTCTCCGAACAAGCCGAACAGAACGTACTGATTAATGCGACAGTAGCCAGTAGGATTTGGAGTCTCATCTTGTTTAGTGGCTTGGGCTACTTGAAAAATTAGTCGAGGTGAAGGGTTCACAAGTCAACAGTCAAAAGTAAGACCTGAGGAGAGAGTTCAAGACTTCCTCCCCTCTTCTATCGTCATACGTATCACACCACATTCACTCCTTACGTTGTAACCTTAACTAAAGTGTTGGAAACAGGTTACTTTGAGTCTCAAGCTGTATTTCTTGCGTCACGGGCAAACTGATTGTAGTCGAGTGAATGCCTTCTGTGGTTCAATAGACCCCGAACTGACACCAGAAGGCTTGGAGATGGCAAGAGCTTTTGCCACTGCCTATCACTCTCTGCCTTGGGAAGCAATTTTTTCTAGTCCAATGGGGCGAACCATCGCAACAGCTAAGCCTTTGTGTGAAGCACTTGGTATGAAGCCAGAACTGCGGGATGGTTTGAAAGAGATTAACTACGGGAAGTGGGAAGGCAATACGCCAGAAACGGTAAATCAGGAATTCCACGATGACTACATCCGCTGGACAGCCGACCCCGCGTGGTATCCACCGACTGGTGGGGAATTAGCGGTTGCGATCGCTCATCGTTCTTTACAGGTCATTGAGGAAATCAAGCATCGGTTCCCTACAGGTCATGTTTTGATTGTCTCTCACAAAGCGACTATCCGTATTATGCTGTGTAGCCTCTTAGGGATTGATGTTGGGCGCTTCCGCTTTCGCTTGGGATGTCCAGTTGGGTCGGTGAGTATTGTTGAATTTGGCTCTCATGGACCATTACTTCACGCCTTGGCTGATCGCACTCATTTAGATGAAAGTTTGCGAACCTTACCAGGCACTTAATAATTTTTGACTTTTGATGTGCCCTATTCCTGAGAGTTTTGTAATGGAGGCTTTCAGATAAATAGGACTAATTTGGGTAATGATTCCGACTA
The DNA here is from genome assembly GCF_036703385.1 of Allocoleopsis sp. Lineage (NCBI taxonomy): Bacteria > Bacillati > Cyanobacteriota > Cyanophyceae > Coleofasciculales > Coleofasciculaceae > Allocoleopsis > Allocoleopsis sp. The sequence goes on from NZ_DATNPA010000292.1 coordinate 4,105, forward strand.
TTTCGACTATTCCGATTCAACATTTGGCTTCAGGCGATCGCCTTGATATTCAAGTCTATAAATTCGTGGGGACTCAACCGGGCAAAAAGGTATACTTCCAATCCAATTTACATGGTGCTGAAATTGTTGGGAATGCTGTCATTCATCAGTTCATTGAGTTTTTGATGGCCTTGGATGAAACCCACCTCTTCGGAGAAATTTGGCTCGTTCCGGTCTGCAATCCGTTAAGTACCAATCAGCGTACTCATTTCTTTTCGACAGGTCGTTATAATATTTATGACGGCAAAGATTGGAACCGAATTTTCTGGGACTATGAAAAAGAAGAGGAGGAGCTAGAAGAGTTTGCCAACACTCAACTCGAATTGGAAATCGATGAAATCCGGAAAAATTATCTTGAACGTATTCTATTAAAATTTCAAAAACACTTAGAAAAAATACAATCTCCGAGTAGCGTACCCTTTAGTGAGCGTTATCGTTATTGCTTACAATCTCTATGCTTAGATGCCAACTACGTAATTGATCTCCATAGTTCGAGTAACCAAGCGATTGATTATCTCTATTGCTTCCAAAGCAGAGAAAACAGTGCTAAAGCGTTTCTACTGGACTATGGGATTTTAATGAATGAATATGACGGAGATGCCTTTGACGAGGCATTTTTCAAACCGTGGTTGGCGTTAGAGAAGAAATTGGCAGAGTTAGGAAAACCAATTCAGTTTGATATCGATTCCTGGACGTTAGAGCTGGGATCTGGGATGCAAATGAATCCAGATTCAGTGAAAAAATCTATCTTTCGCATCAAAAATTATTTAGCGCGAAAATCGGTTTTAAAAATTCGAGGCTTTCCTTTGGAAAGTACGGACGTTCATCTTGTAAATTTCACAAGTAAAAGCAATATCAAAAAATACTATGCTCCGACTGGAGGGATGATTCAATCAAGAGTTCAGTTAGGGAGTTCAATTAAATCGGGGGAGCGGTTGTACCAATTGCTGAGTTTTAATAAAAACGGAGAGCTTCCGACATTAATGGATGTTTGTTCTGAGGGAGATGGGCTGGTTTTTGATGTTTCAACAAATCATGCCGTTAATCAGGGAGAGTATGTTCTTTCGGTAATGTAGGACAGCCTCAGCACGATGAAAAAAGGAAAAAACAAAAATATCACACATAAATGGCAACTATTCAGCTTCACCAATGAGGGTAAAGGCTGCCCAGTCTTTTGGGTTTGGGTGCTGTTTCATGGTCGTTAACATGGCCTGTCGTAGTGCAGTTGCTTTGTCAGGATTCTGTCGCATCTGAGTATAAAACTCAGTCATTAAGGAGGCGGTAGGTGCATCAGGAACTGACCACAGGGAGACAATGACGCTGGGAACGCCAGCACTAATTAGGGAGCGAGATAATCCAATAACGCCATCACCTGTGATTGTTCCTCTACCAGTATCGCAAGCGCTGAGGACAACTAAATCGGCATTGAGTTTCATGTCGAGAATTTCTGACGACGTAAGCAACCCGTTATCCCCCCCAGAAGGAGCAAGAGCGATCGCACCCGGTACACCTTGCCCTTTAAAATCATCCAGTAACCCGTGTGTCGCCAAGTGAATAATCTTGGCTTTTTGCATTTGTTGCATAACAGTGGTTTTAGTGGCTTGGTTTCCGGTAATCGCTTTGGTGTTGAGTAGGGATGCGATCGCATTGGCTTCCGCTTCTGCACCGGGTAGGCTTGGCAGTTGTTGAGGTGGCTGTCCAGTTAGAGGGGAAATACTCGGCATGGTAGGATTGCCCACTACCAGAACACCCTTTCCTGCGACGTGTTGCCGTTGTTTACGGGTGAGTTCGAGTACCTGAATTGCTGGTGCAGTCAGGATGGTATGTTTTTCAATCAGGTATTTACCAGAAGCGTCTTTGAGTGCTGGGAAGGGAACTAAGAACAGTTCATTTTGTGGTATGAAGATGATGCGATCGCTGGGGTTGGTAGGAAGGAATCGTGCGATCGGTTCAATTAAAAGTTTATGCAGTTGCTGTAATTGTTCGGTTTGATTTGCGCTATCGACTCTTTGCACTGCACCTAAGCCTCGTCCCCTAACACCAATGGAGTTACGACTAGTAGTAACGAGGTCTGCTAATGGTGTCTTCAATGATTTGAGGTCAACTTGCTTAAACGCTACTTCACCTGTAGGCTTAACGACCCAAATGTAGAGTCCTGATTGACGCAATTCCTCCTTGCCTTGATTTTTGAAGGCATCATAAACAATAGAATATTCAACCAATGTGGCGATTTGTTCTGAAGAAATTTGCTGAATTTCCTGAATTTTGGGTGGCTCGATCGGCTGTTG
>NZ_DATNPA010000293.1:0-4425 GCF_036703385.1 Allocoleopsis sp.
ACTAAGAGCTATTTGGCAAATGGGGCATCTTGGGGGCCAGATGGGCCAAAAGCTGTGGTAAGTCGCATTCTCTCCTCGCTGGATGAAACCTCAATTCTCAATCGCATCAAAGGGGAATTAGAAGCCAAACTTGATGGACGACGATGGAAGATGAAGACACGTTGATGGGAAGTTTAGCCCTCATGCAAATACTTGGGAAAACGGTATAAGTTTCCTCTAGAAGTCTTCAAGGAATTTTTCATGTCAGATGGACAGTTTAAATTGGATACACTGCTATCTGGCATGGTCGTTTGGCACAGAACAAGCTCTTTAATTTCAATCCCTTCAAGCTCAGTATCCCTCAAATTGGCACGGCTAAAATTAGCACCCAAAAGTGCTGGATTACAGATATTTTCCGTTTTTACGGGAGCGCCTCCATGAGCCATCCATCTATCACCCACAGGAATCTTAATCCTCAAGTTTGCATTACTCAGATTTGCCGCTGACAAATTAGCCCCCCTCAAATCGGTACAGTGAATTGATAGGGTATTGAGCAACGTGACCAAAACCACACTAAGATCGGCATGGCTCAAGTTAGCGCCTTCTAGATTGGCTTTGTACAATACAGCACCGCTGAGTTCAGCCTCGCTCAGATCGGCATTTTTCAGATTCGCAGACGCTAGTATTGTCGGTTGAGAAATGCCTTTGAGGTTAGCTTTCTTGAGGTTAGCTCCTTCCAGATTGGCTCCTTCAAGATTGGCTCCCTCAAGATTGGCTCCTTCAAGATTAGCCCTCATCAGAGCAGCACCTGCTAAATTAACTCCCTTAAGGTTGCAGTTTTGGCAAGAGTTAGTTTGCCGTAAGCGTTCTAAATCGCTACTGTCAAAGCTGCTGGCTTTGTTTGTCCCAATTAGGGTGAAAGTGAGCGTCAAAACGAAGAAATATTGCCATGTCCAGCGCTTGATAGCTAAATTAGAGACTCTTAAGTTGTTCATCATCGGATTGTGGCGAAGGAAATGAGTTCAATGAGTTGGACGGGAGGCAGAATTGAGGATAGTAATTAAAGCAGGGTCTAAGCCAGCTTGGGGAGCCAACTGAATCAGGGTATTGATAGGAACGCCCAGTCCGACAGCGATAGAACTTTTCGGCTCAGAGTTGCGGGTTACTCTGCCGCGAGCGCTATGAATGCCAATGAGACGTCCTTCCTCATCTAGTAGTGAACCTCCACTCATTCCTTTATCACTCACATTGCTATAAGCTAGACCCAACCCTTCCTGAGTGAGTTGGCTAGTGTACTCTACCAGCTTTCCCTCATTAAAGTAGCGCATGATTCCCCCTAGCCAGCCCGTAAGATAAATAGTTTGACCAATCTGGAGAGAATCAGAATCGCCAAGTTGGATGAGGGGATAGTTGCGATCGCTAATGAAGCGTACTACCGCTAAATCAACGTTGGGCAACAGTTTGGTCTGCTTAGGGTCTACGCGGTGTTCCTGAGCATCAAGGGTGACCAAGGTAAAATAGTCTCCTGTCTCTCGGACAACATGGGCATTTGTCAGCCCATAGTAGGTATTACCATCCCGAGCAATTAAGACTACAGAGCCTGCGGTTTCAACACCGATGACTGTTCCCTCACGTCCATAAATTCGAGCGGTGGACTGACGGGCAATTTCTTCAATTTGTTCGCGAGGCAGAGCAAGACAAGTAGAATTCAGGTTAAGCAAAACAATTGTAGTACTGGCCAGGACACTCAGCCAGCGGCGGCTTGGTTTTTTGAGGAGCATGGTTGTGCTACATCTGGGTTAGGTTAAGTAAACTACGGCACGATTAGTAGATGCTCTCTTCAACCAGGGGTAAAGTCCTTAGGTGTATCCTGACAAGGAAGTTTTTGTTTACCGGATTGCGTTAATGAATCTTTTACTCTGAAAAGGGTCATACTAGGCTGAAAAACGTCAACGAACCCGTTAATAAAATTTGCCTTGGTTTGGTCAGACGAATGTAGATAGGACTCTGCTTATTACTCAGTCAAAAACCTGACATTTCTGCGTTCAGTTACAAAAAGTAACATATTCAGAACCCTTTTGTAGAAGAGGATACTCGAACCAAAAGGCCTCCGCACATCTTGCCGGATAGCTTCTGGCTTCATGCATAGCAATGGCCTCTCATTGGCAGACAACTTTGCTAGCTGCCTAATCTCCACAAGCGTTGGGTACACTCACTGCTGGCTGCGCCGCTAAATCTCTACCAGCAGCGCTAATCCCTTGTTCCGTCACACATGTCCCAGTTGATCGAATTCCTTTCCAGAGTTCATTGACTAAGCCTTAGTTGATTATCCTGAAGTTGATTTCCAATCGATAGCGGACTTCAAACGGGCACTTTTGCCCAATTCTTGCTAAAACTGGATATACTCTTCTTGGATAGGAAGATGATTCAAAATCAATTCCAGGCAACGACATCCTTCACCGTCTTAATTAGGTTATTACGCGATCGCACTTCATTTCTCGATGAGATTCGGTCTGGCATCAAACTCAAGAGTAAGAGTAGAGCACTACTCATCTGTAGCTCAATCTTTTTTGCTATCTCTGGTGCGATTATTGGGTCGTTCCACAGTTGGGAGCAGGCGATATCTTCAGCTGTCAAACTTCCGGCTCTCTATTTAATCACGTTACTGATTTGCTTCCCAACTTTATACTTTTTTAACGTTCTATTTGGTTCACGCAAGACTGCTGGACAGCATTTCGCGATGCTCATTGCGGCTGTCTCCGTAATTAGTGTTTTACTATTTAGTTTTGCACCCATTGTTCTATTCTTCCTCATTTCCACACGGAATTATCAGTTTTTTATCCTGTTAAATGTGGCAATTTTTACCGTTACCGGATTCATGGGTATCCAATTCCTCTATCAAGGAATGCAGTCGATGACGAAAGAGGACACCGACGGTATGGAAACCCGAATGAGTATTTTACGGTTTTGGTTGGTGCTGTATGCCTTTGTTGGCACCCAGTTGGCCTGGACATTGCGACCGTTCTTTGGTACACCGGGAACGTCGTTTGTATTATTCCGCCAGTTGGAAGGTAATTTTTATCTGAGTTTGCTACAGGCGATCGGGGAAATTATAGGGTTTTAAAAACCATCTATAGCAATGTAAATTGCAACAATGCAAACCAATGATTTCAACCTGAACCAAAGAAAAATTAGCGATTTTACAACCCATTAGCTATTACCCATTACCCAAAAGAATCAAGGGGTGTACAAGCCGGTTTTGGTATCAAACCAAACTTGCTATAGATGCGATTTGTGTCTTGAGCCCTGTAAACTAGACCGTGACTCGCATCAACGACGGCATCATGGATAACTTCTACAGGGAAATTAATCAGCCAGACGACCAAATTGATCTGGCAAAAGCAGCTCTTTATATAGCTGAAGAAGAATATCCGGACCTTGAGACCGATGAATACCTCAATGCTCTTGATGTTATGGCAGATGAGGTCGAAGAACGCTTACCCGCCGAACGCTATCCTCTGCGAATTATCCAGAGTCTGAACCAATACTTATATGATGACCTAGGTTACATCGGCAACACGGATGATTACTACGACCCACGTAATAGCTTCCTCAACGAGGTTATGGATCGCCGTATCGGTATTCCCATTACCCTTTCCCTCATCTACCTGGAAGTTGCCCGACGATTGGATTTTCCGATGGTCGGCATTAACATGCCGGGACATTTTTTAATTCGCCCAAATTTTGAGGAGGCTGGGATTTTTGTCGATGCTTTCAATCGAGGCGAAATTTTATTTGAACAAGATTGTGAGGCACGACTCGCCCAGATTTACGGGCATCCCGTGCGGCGGCAACCCAGTTTCACCGCCTCGGTAAGTTCTAGGCAGCTGTTAGCGCGGATGCTGAGGAATCTCAAATTGATTTACCTCAACCGCAGCGACTTGCCGAAAGCGCAGGCTGCCGTTGAACGTCTTTTGCTTTTGTTTCCCGATGCTCCCACAGAACTTCGCGATCGCGGACTGATTTACTACCAGTTGGGATACTGGTCTAAAGCCGTCCAGGATTTAGACCTTTATTTGGCAATGCTTCCTAATGCAGAAGATGCTCCTGCGATTCGCCGATTATTGGAGCAACTGAGTCGCGGCACTTGAGACAATTCACTTTTCACTTCGATATATCTCTTCTGCGACTCGTTTGAGGCGTCTAAGCTGGGCTTGCATGTCGTCTTTCGTCCAATTAGCCGCAAAGGTGTTGAATCCCCAGCTAATTAATGGGTTGGAAATTCCAAACTCAAAGCGGTTGAGCAGACGTGTACCCTTGTCATTGGGCTGACACTCCCAGCGATCGCGCCCTTGAAAAAATCCTTGGAATTCCCAAACCACTAAACCCGGTTCTCGTGCTACTACCACGCTATTTAAGGTTGGTTGCAACATAGGGATTTGAATC
>NZ_DATNPA010000294.1:0-7789 GCF_036703385.1 Allocoleopsis sp.
AATAATAGGATGGGTTACTGGCTGCATTGAAAGGCAAATTCTGGAATATAGAACCCTGAAACCATCTTAATTGTGCTAGTTTTCTCCAGCCCAAGGGCAGGCAGGATACCCATCCCACAAAAGGTAGTTGATACCAAATCCAGCTCTATCACCCCTTTTCTCTTTAATTTCCTCCTCTTCTATTCTCCGTGTCCTCTGTGCCTCTGTGGTTCATTTTCAAAAAGGGAGTATTTTGTAGTCCCTGAGTTGTATCTGGGTTGAGACATCGTATTTTGTGAGTTGAGATAAATTTCTGACCAAAAAGAAGGGTTTCAAGCCTCCCCTTTCAAGGGGAATCATCAAAGAATTTTGCCAAATGTCAAGCTCCATCCTTTGAAGGCGGAGCCAATCCAAAATCCAAAATCCAAAATCCAAAATCCAAAATCCAAAATCGATTGACAATGCCTAACGCTGAAAATTTTTCGGACATTCAAAGCCATTGGGCGCAGCAATGTATCGTGCAGTTGCGACAGCGGCAGCTTGTTAGCGGGTATCGCGATGGTAGCTTTCGTCCAGAGGGAACAATTACCCGCGCTGAGTTTGCGGCTATTTTGCAAAACGCTTTCCCTAATGTGCAACCAACGCGCAGTGCTATTACCTTTAGTGATGTACCGGAGAATCATTGGGCTAACAAAGCCATTCAATTTGCGACTGAGCGGCAATTTTTTCAAGGCTATCCTGATGGTACTTTCAAGCCAAACCAACTGTTGCCACGAGTGCAAGCGATCGCAATCCTGGCGAATGGCCTAAATTATAAGCCCACTACAGTGCCATCCCAGACGCTGCGGAACTATTTTGACGATGCGGCGGAAATTCCCGACTATGCTAAAAATGCGATCGCTGCTGCTACAGAAAACTTGAGCGTTGTCAACTATCCCAACGTTAGAAAATTGCGACCCAATCAAAATGCTACCAGAGGTGAAATTGCGGCCTTATTGTGTCAAGCCTTGCAGATAGGAAATGTTCTTTCACCGCAGTATATTGTTGCAAGTGAACCGTTGGTCATTCCGCCCCAATTTGATGAAGTCGAAGCATTTTCTGAAGGTCTAGCTTGGGTCAAAATTGGTCAGAAATGGGGTGTAATTGACAAGACGGGGAAACGCCTGATACAACCTGAATATTATGGACATTATCCTTTTTCCTCAGATCTAGCGCTGGTAACGATTGGCGGAAAGCCTCGCTATATCGACAAAACAGGTAAAATTATCATTGCCCTCAATTTGGATAACGCCTCTTCGTTTTCTGAAGGGTTAGCATCTGTGAGTATTGGTGGCAAGTTTGGCTATATTGACACCCAAGGTCAAATTATAATTAAGCCACAATTTGAACAAGCTCAGAACTTTTCGGAAGGTTTAGCGGCTGTCAAGTATCAAGGTAAGGTTGGCTTTATTGATAAGTCGGGAAAATTTGTGATTCAGCCCCAATTTAATTGGGCAGAGCCTTTTTCCGATGGGGTGGCATTGATGGCTATTGGCGACAAGTATGGCTTTATCGACAAGACAGGAAAGTTCATCGAGTTGAGTTTTAATACCCCTCTGACTGAGCCTATTGGTGCTTTTTCTGAAGGTTTAGCGCGAGTTAGTTGGGGCAGTGATGGATTTATTGATAAAGCCGGAAAAATTGCCATTACGGGGAGATTTCACCGGGCAATGTCTTTTTCTGAAGGACTGGCGGCAGTATCTGCTGATAGTAAAGGAGGATTTATCGACAAAACAGGTAAATTAGTTATCCCGATGAAATTTGATAGTGTGGATTCGTTTTCTCAGGGGTTGGCGCGGGTCATGGTTGGCGACAAATTGGGCTATATCAATAAAGCTGGAAGTTTTGTCATCAAGCCCCAGTTTCTTAAAGCTAGAGATTTTTCTGAAGGTTTAGCGGCTGTTTATGTCAGCAGTAATTCAGGTGGAGACGTTAATAGTGGAAAGTGGGGCTATATTCGTAATCCGCTCCAATAACTATTATGTAGGAGATGGTTATCCCACCAGCCTTATCAGTTTCTAAAACTGTAACCCATCGGATTGCAGGGATGCTTGGATGCCAGATTAGGAACATCCAATCAACCTTGCTAGGCAAAAGAAATGAATCGTCTCCTCGACTTCTCCCCATTGAATACCTGCGATCGATTGAAAACCTTGTTGTTAGTTTTTGGGCTGCTCAGCCTAACGTCATGTCAAGCCGTTTCCAGTAACGCGCAAACCCCCAATTTAGCGTCTGCTCCTAGAACTCTCACCGTTTCCGGCACAGGGGATGTTACCATTCCCACAACGGTAACTCAAGTGCGTTTGGGGGTTGAAATTCAGGGCAAAACGGCGAAGGATGTACAACAACAAATCGCCAAGCGATCGCAAGTGGTGGTGGAATTGCTAAAATCCCGTAAGGTGGAAAAGCTCGAAACGACGGGTATTAGCCTTCGCCCTAACTATACCTATAAAGATGGCAAGCAAACCATCAATGGCTATACTGGCACCAACACCGTTAGTTTTCGGATTGATACAGATAAATCCGGGACGTTATTAGATGACGCCATAAAAGCCGGAGCAACACGGATTGATGGCGTAAGTTTTGTAGCATCCGATGATGCGATCGCACAAGCTCAACAGCAAGCCATCCAAAAAGCTGCCGAAGAGGCGAAAAAGCGAGCCGATGCTGCCTTGAGGGCGCTCAACCTCAGTCAGCGGGAAGTGATGGGTATTCAAATTAATTCAGCCAACCCACCTCAACCGCTGAACGTTGCCATGCCTATGGTACTGGCGGAAAGGGCGCAGACTGCTGATAAGACACCTGTTGTCGGTGGTGAGCAGAAAGTTCAACAATCCGTTACTCTGCAAATTAGGTACTAAAGTAGTGAAGTAGTGAAGTAGTGAGCAGTGAGCAGTGAGCAGTAGGCTCAATATATAGTGTTGTATAGGATTAGGGTAGATTGGCAAGCTTGTTACTTATTTCTAGCAAGCTGAGCGAGGTACTCAGTACAAATAGCCTGTTAACGTTTCAGGATGCGCCCTACTCCAATCACCGCTAAAATTCCTAAGATTAACCAGATAGCCACAATCACAGCAGCGGCTATCCAGTTCGTCGGCTTACCTTCACCCATCGCCGCCTCAGCCTTTTGGCGACACTCTTCTAAAACTGCTGGGGGAATCATTTTTAGCACCAGAATTATCCCCAACGGCACTAATAGCAGGTCATCCAGATAACCCAAAATAGGAATAAAGTCTGGAATGAAATCAATCGGACTGAAGGCATAGGCAACAATAATGCCTGCAAAAACTCTTGCGTACCAAGGTACTCTGGAGTCTTTACAGGCTAGATAGATCGCGTAGGTCTCTTTTTTAAGTTTCCTAACCTGTTGTTTCCAGGTTTGCATCTTAGACACCCACGAACTCTCATTCACAACGAAGGAACTAAAATTCCTAACCTTCAACCTATTTTCAGATTAGACATCATGAGCGGCGCACACAACAAAGGAATGAAAATTTTTATCCCTTCTGCCCTCTGCCCTCGGCCTTCTGCCTTATTTTCAAGTTAGGAACTTTAGCGCAGAAAATCACCTCATCCCAGCACAGCTGAAACAGGCTGTTTTAGCGCTTCCTTAAGGATTTCTGCTTTATCTGTTTGCTCCCAAGGCAAGTCTAAATCAGTACGCCCAAAATGACCATAAGCCGCCGTTTCTTGATAGAAACGACCACCACGTTCTGCGGGTAACCGACGCAGATTGAACGCCTGAATAATCCCTGCCGGACGGAGTTCAAAGTGCTGCTTCACCAGTTCCAGTAAGCGCTCTTCTTCAATTTTTCCGGTGCCAAAGGTGTCAACCAGGATACTAACCGGTCGAGCCACCCCGATCGCATAACTTAGCTGCACTTCGCACTTCTCTGCCAAACCCGCTGCCACAATATTTTTAGCCACATAGCGGCAGGCATAAGCAGCAGAACGGTCTACTTTAGTGGGGTCTTTTCCAGAGAACGCACCGCCACCGTGACGGGAGTAGCCACCATAGGTGTCAACAATAATTTTACGACCTGTGAGACCCGCATCGCCTTGAGGGCCACCAATGACAAACTTGCCAGTTGGGTTAACCAGGAAGCGAGTCTTGCTATCTGGCTTAATTTCGCTCTCTGCGAAAATCGGTTCTACCACGGCTGCCCAGAGGTCTTCTTTAATCTTGGCTTGGACGGCAGCATCATCTGTAATATCCCCAATTGTTGCCGTGTGTTGGGTAGAAATCAAAATTGTGTCAATCCCAACTGGTTTGCCATCTTCGTAGATGACAGTGACTTGGGTTTTACCATCCGGACGGAGATAGGACAACTGCCCCAATTTCCGAACTTCCGCCAAACGTCGAGCCACTCTGTGAGCCAGACTAATAGGCAAGGGCATTAATTCAGGTGTCTCGTTGCAGGCATAGCCAAACATCAGACCTTGGTCGCCAGCGCCGATCGCATCTAATTCATCTTCGCTCAAACCCTCCCTACTTTCCTGAGCGCTAGTAACGCCTTGAGCAATATCGGGAGATTGCTGATCCAAAGTAACCAAAACCGAGCAGCTGTTGGAACAAAAGCCATTTTCGGCATTAGTATAGCCAATTTCAGCAATTTTCCGGCGTATGATATCGACGAAATTAACTTGGGCTTTGGTGGTGATTTCACCTGTGATTAGCACTAAGCCAGTATTAACAACAACCTCAGCGGCAACACGGCTGTGGTCGTCTTGGCTCAGGAGGGCATCCAGGATAGTATCCGAAATCTGATCGCAGATTTTGTCGGGATGGCCTTCAGTAACGGATTCCGAGGTAAATAGGTAACGACGAGACAACGATAGATTCTCCTTGACTAATAGCTGAGCGAGCGAGAGTTTAGGTCAGGCTCAACCGCTTTGACCCTCGATTTTTACGACGTTAGCCTGCCATGATAGCAGCAATTACACGTTTGGATTAATAATTGCCTCGCGCTTAAGAAAGTCTTTAAAAACTTTAAGATAAAGATTCAGCCTCCAGCGGTCTTATCTGCAACGGCCTTTTGCACACACAAGGCGTTCTGAGTGTCACAACGATTTATTCTGTAACGATTTGTTGACAAGCCTCCAAGCGACAGAAGAGACTATACCCTCCAGAAGCACCAAAAACAACACACACTTTGGGTGAGGCGGCGCTAGGCAGATGACCTGGAGGTGCATTCAATGCAAAAGTAAAGGCATCATAAGGAAACCATACTTCGCCACTATGCCATCCTACGCGATCGCCCAGAATTAGATATTTTTTCCCGCACTCCTGGAAGATCTGCTTTTGGATACTAAACCCAAAACGTCCATTGCTGTAAAGTACCCATAGCTGATCAATGGTATGGAGGTCTACACAGGGAAACTTTGCTAGGTCTTTTTCTCTGAGCCAGCCTTCTTTTTCTCGACCGGATACCTTCAGCATGACAGTGAGAGTTTCTCGATCCGCCTCTTTCCACTTTTGGGCTATTAATAAATCCCGTAGTTTGCTGTAATTTACGCCTACAGATGAACCTAGTTCATCAGCATTGAGGTCTTGCAGTACCTCATCAGCCGATTGATAACGGTCTTTCACTAAGTTCTGAATCAATTTGTCTAAGATTTGACCTAAGCGCTGACTGATAGTGGTTCCGGGTGGCAAGCGATCGCGCCACATCCAGCGACCTTCTAAGGCATTATAGGTACTATCAAATCCAGATTTTGTTGGCAGACATCGGGTGAGTAGACACACGCAAGTCATACCCAAACTATACAAATCGCTAGCCGGGTAAACTTGTCCGCGCATTTGTTCAAGTGAGGCATATCCCTGAGTCCCAACGGTTGTCCCCACCTTACCCAACATCGTCGCCGTGGCTTGTTTGGAGACACCAAAATCGATTAACACTAACTTGCCATCCTTGCGACGGCGCATAATATTTTCTGGCTTGATGTCTCGGTGAATCACCCCCTTTTCATGGATAAACTTGAGGATGGGTAGCAAATCCCCTAGCAGTTGCCGAATTTTTTGTTCATTAAACACTCCCTGATGGACTAATTCTTCTAACAAATTCTGCCCATCAATTAACTCTTGCACCAGATACAAGCGCTTATCCTGCTCAAAGTGAGCCAAGAGTTCGGGAATCTGAGGATGCTCTCCCAGATCAAACAGCCGCACAGCTTCTTGATTAAACAATTCAGTCGCTTTCTCCAGTGACCCCGAATTAGCTTGAATTTGTGGCGAAGGTGAAAACTGCTTAACCAGGCAAGCGCCATTCATCCGGTCAGTATCTTCTGCCAGATAAGTTCGGCTAAATCCACCGCCACCGATGGGTTTGATAATACGATAGCGATTCCTGAGAAGCTGTACTAATTTAGCGCCGCAAGTTTGGCAAAATTTATGAGCATCAGGATTAAGGGGGTGGAGGCAGCAGGGGTTAAGGCAGTAGACCATACCTGGGGTGGACGCAGGCGATTAAGTCTATCGTGACACACTCGCCAACCTATCTAGTGAAGGGTGGCAGAATTAGGCTGAGAGCTAAAATCTAAGTCGAATGGCACGGACTTAAGAGGAATGGCACTGACTTAAGCAAGAAGTAGTCGTTCTTTGCAAAAAACCCAGATTGGGGGGTTTCCCCCCAAACCCCCCACTGGGGGACGAAGTGCCTACCTAGAGACCCCCTGCACAAGAGTTAGTTGGTGAGTGAGCAAAGTTCTTAAGTCAGTGCCATTCCATCTAATTCTGTTGTGTCTTGCACCGCTAATAGTGTTTAAAGGAGTTTTCATTGTTGTGAACCCTCAATCTACCATAAGGGAGCTTCAGCCACCTTCCCAGAGCTGGTTAAATAAGTTAACTCGTCGCTTGAGCATTCGCCACAAGATTGGCTTGGGATACGCAGTTGCAGTTGGTATTGCTGTTTTAGGAACAACTTTTGGAGTGGGGATTGGAAATCGCTACGAACAACAGGCTAGCTTGGAAGTAGAAGATGCTAAGGAGGAAATGGATCTTCTCAATCGCTTGCAGGCGAACAGTTTAGAGATACAGATACACCAGCAAAAATTTATTTATTTACTGGAGCAGCCTGAAGCCATACAACGAGAGAAATCTCATTTTCATCAGCACGTTGTTGAATTTCAGCAGTTGTGGTTAAAATTCCAAGCGTCTGGAGGCGATATAAATGGAGACGATACAAGGTACTCAAGCGTTCAAGAGTCAGCGACTGAACTGAAGGTGGCCAAACAATTTTTACAAACTTATAAAGGTGTGCCAGAAGCTTACATACAAAAAATAGAAGAAATCCTAAAGCCTTTTGATTCATCTCATTTAAACTCACAGGAGATTGAGGCGGCACGAAGGCAGATTTTAGATTTTACTAATAGCTCTGAGGTGGTAAATTTTGATAATTTATCTACTGAACTCAAGCAATTTATTGCGTTTGCTAATCATGAGTATGAGGAAGCCTACGCTTCTCGGGAAACTACACACGATAATGGATTCCACATTACTATCGCCAGTATAGTATTATCAATTGCGATCGCTATACTTTTTGCCATTTACATCAGTCGTGAGATCGCTCGTCCCATTCAAAGCACAACACAAGTTGCTCAGGAAGTTACTCGACTAGAAAATTTCAACTTACAAGCACCCATTACGACTGAAGATGAAGTTGGGGCATTAACAACTTCGCTTAATCAGCTCATTGCAAGGGTTAAACAGCTTCTTGAAGAACAAAATGCTGCTAACCAAGCCAAGCTAATTCAAAGTGAAAAAATGTGTAGC